>CAMNJD010000211.1 GCA_946540705.1 uncultured Ruminococcus sp.
CCAGCCGTTGCTTCCTTTGACCGCTTTCAGCCCGAGTTTCTCACCCACTCCCGATTTATTTTTTCTCTTGACAAAGCATCATAGATGTGCTATAATAATATTGACTAAAAAATATCCAGATAGTATAAAGATATACGGGAAAAGCAGACCGGATCTCATGTTTGATTTTAGGGGAAACGCACGCTGATAAAAAGAAAAAACAGCGGTGTTTCGTACCATTCAGTCAGTTCAGCAGGATCAGTCTGCCCTGAAACGGTCAGAAACAGCCGCACGCTTGGGAAAGTGCGGCTGTTTTTTTGCTCCCGGCAGGACGGGGATTGTACCGGCATCCCCCGTCCGGTTGAATGAAATCTTTGCGCGGAATGAAAGGAGGTTCATTGCAGCACCGATACCGCTTAGGGGGAAATGACACATAAAAAAAGGAAATATGGGGAGGTCATTTCATGTACCAATCAAATCTTTTCCGGAAATGTGCGGCATTTGCTGCGGCCGGCTGTCTGCTGACTGCCGCTGCGGGCGCATTTCCGGCAGGTGCGGAGGATACCGGTTATATCTTCTGCGATTCGTTCGAGGACGGTGCTTCCGGCCGAACCGTGTTCTGCTTTTTCGAGGGCGGATACACACAATTCTGAAACTGCATACCAAAATCAGCGGGCTTTGACCCGTCAGACGGGGGGATTACTCATGCGATCCAAACACAGGAATACTCACAGCTTTTCTGCGGCGGCCATTGTCCTTTCGGCTGCTGCTGCGGCAGTCTGCGGCACATTCACCGCGCAGGCGGCCGCATCCGGCGACCTCAACAGCGACGGCAGCATCAACCGGGCAGATGTCCTGCTGATGCAGTCGTGGCTGACCGGTCAGTCCGGTGCCGTGTCTGCATGGCAGGCCGGCGATCTCAATGCAGACGGCAGCCTCAATGCAGCCGATCTGACACTGCTCAAGCGCATGCTCCTGAATGTACCCGAGGAGCCGCGCTATATCCACCTGAAGGACAGCGGCATTACCTATGAGGGCGATCACATCACCGTCAGCGGCAAGACCGCAGTCATTGACGCTTCCGGCACCTACTACATCGACGGCAGCCTCACCGGCGGACAGATCCTTGTACAGGTTCCCGACGAGACAGCCGATGCCAAGACCGTCAAGCTCTATCTCAGCGGCGTCAGCATGACCAATGCAGACGCGCCGTGCATCATGGTCGAGAATGCGGAGAACACCTCAGTCAATCTCGTTCAGGGCAAGGAGAACACGCTCTCTGACGGCAGGGAGGCCCCCGCAGAGGAGGTCGAGCCGGCATTTGCCGTGCTACATGCCAAGGATGACCTCACCGTCAAGGGCGAGGGCAGCCTGAACGTCAGCGCAGGTGTCGCTTACGGCATCCACTGCAACAACGACCTGAAATTCAACGGCGGCTCCGTCACGGTCACGACGCAGAACGGCGATGCAGTCCGCGGCAAGACCTCGGTCACGGTCAAGGACGGCACACTGTTCATCGACAGCGAGGGCGACGGCATCAAGTCTGCCAAGGGAAAGCTCGGCATCACCGGCGGAACCGTACAGATCAAATCGGGCAAGGATGCGTTACAGGCAGAAACCGAAATGAACCTCACAGGCGGCACGGTGCAGGCCTGCGGCGACCGCGGACTGAAGTCTGCCGGGACAATCACGCTGAACGGCTGCACGCTTCTTGCGACCGCGACCGACAATCCATGCGAGAATCTCGGCAATACCGCACAGCCCTCCATACAGGCAGCATTCGTCAAGGAGTGGGCAAAGAACAATCCGATCACGCTGACCGATGCCTCCGGCAGGACGGTCTTTGACCTGAACACGCTGAAAAAGTACCGCTATGCGGTCATCTCCGCACCGGAGCTGTCAGCCGGCACAGACTATGCGCTCTGGGCGGGCGGTATTCAGGTCGAATGCGGCGGCAGCGGGAAATTCACGGCCTCTGCAAATGCAAGCTACACCGATGTCAACAACACCGACCGTGCGGCACTGCTCTATGCAGATTTCTTCAGCCAGAAGCAGGTACACAGGGTCGAGGTCACGATGCCCGATGCACAGTGGCAGGATTTCCTCAGGCATTCACAGGATGAGGAATATTATCCCTGCGATATCGTCATTGACGGCGAGGAATACAAAAACGTCGGCATCCGCACCAAGGGGCACAGCTCCAATATGTTTATCTATCAGGCAGGCAAGGACAAGTACAGCTTCCGCATCAAAATGGACAAATACGACAAATATCAGAACTACCGCGGCCTGACCGAATTCTGCATGAATAACATGTATTCAGACCCCTCCTGCATGCGTGATAATCTGTGCTATAACGCAATGGCGGATCTGGGAGCCTATGCACCGGTCTGCTCGTATACGGACATGTACCTCAACGGCAGTCTCTACAGCTTCTATTTCCTTGCGGAGCAGCCCGGCACAACGCTCGGGGAACGGCTTGCGACCGATGACGATGCGGTGCTGTATAAGGCCGCAGATGTCGGACAGAGCTATGACTGCACCTTCGCCCCTGACATGAAGCTCGAAAATTTCGAGGTCAAGTTCGGTACGGATGACAGCCTCACGCATATCACCGAGGTCGTGACCGCGATCAATCAGGTCACGCCGCAGAACTACAGGTTCATTGAGAATATCATTGATGTTCCGAGCTTCCTGAAGGGATTTGCGGTGAATGCCGTGCTCTGCAACTATGACAGCTACAACGGACAAATGGCGCATAACTTCTATGTGGAATACAACAAGGGAAAGATGTATTATGTCGGCTGGGACTACAATCTTGCGCTCGGCAATTTCATGGATTACGGCGCGTCGGTCAATTCCGACATCAATACCGGCATGTATCAGGCGGACGCAAACCGCCGGCCGATGCTGACAAAGCTCCTTGCTGTTCCGGAGTACAAGACACTCTACAACAGCTATGTCCGGCAGATCGTCAGCATGTACAGTGATCCGGAAAAGACCGTCAGCGGCTTTGCATCGCTGATTCGCAGCCATGTGAAGGCAGATCCGCGCAGCCTGTTTACCGCAGATCAGTTCGAGAGCAATATCGCAAAGAGCCCGAACGGCCTGCAAATCACCAATCCCGGCTCGCAGAATCCGTGGGGCGGCATCTGGGGCGGTATCTGGGGCGGACAGGGCGGCCTGTTCTCCTACGGCGGTGAACAAGTCTCTGTCGTCGATTTCATGGTCAAGCGTAACGAAGTGATCCTTTCCACACTCAAATAAAAGGGCTAATAAAGATTTGGGTGGATTCTCGCACAAAAAAGGTGGTTTAGAACGGTTAAATAGAATAAGGTATCGCTTCGCGAT
>CAMNJD010000212.1 GCA_946540705.1 uncultured Ruminococcus sp.
ATTTGCGGAATGCGAATGTCAGCGAAGAACAGATGCAGCGCGAATTAGCGGAGAGCAGAAAGAAGATTGCGGAATTGGAATCGGCGCAGAATTCGCCGTTCAAAGCATTCTACTATTCATCGCCTGATAAACAAGCATGGGTGCAGCAGCAGCTTGATGATCGCAGTATTCCGTATCAGGATACTGAAAACGGATTTGAAGCACAAGCATAATCGGATATGTTGTATACGCCGGAGTGTGAGAGTCACCATGTCATCCATGCTCTGAACAATTATAGCTGAATCAGTTCGCTGATTAAGGCTCTGCGCGTCTGCTGTTCCGGTGTCCCTCTTTTTCTTCGTGCTATAATATTCTTCATTGCATATTACGACATTTTATGTGCAGCAGATCTGCGTTCAGCCAAAATTTCAAATGTCGTGAAATGTCATAAATATATCGTGTTTCAGCATTGCTTTCAGTGAAAAAATGAGGTATAATTATGATAAATCAAACATCCGCACGAGAATGAAAGACAATTTCACAAAAGGTAAACAGGGGGAATTATTATGAGAAAAAACTTTGTCCGGGTAACGGCTGCATGGCTCAGCGCATTGGCAGTTCTCACAAGCAGCGTGTCGTCTTTGAATCTGGGAAATCCGGAAATGATTGTATCAGCAGCAGAAACCGGCAGCAGGATTCTGGTGGACTTGTCGAAAAATGACGGCAGAACAGCAGCGCATGCATCCTATGCACATAACTGGATCGTAACAGGTGAAACCAGTGCGTCTACAACAATCAATGGTGTACAAATCGAACTCAGTGCCGGCGGCGGCTCTCTCCGTATGGAAGACAATAAAAAGCTGCATAAGTACAGTAATGAATATTCCCGCTTAAACTGCGATGCCGCAACAGTTGACACAAACGGCGGCGGTACATTGACACTGAAGCTCAGTGGACTGTCCAATGGTACACATTCTGTCAAGACCTATCATGCAGCCACAGGAAGCGAATCGGCCGGAGGCATCTCTGTTTCAGCAAGCGGCGGTACTTCCATGAGTGGTATCAGTTGCCCGCAGCAGGTGCTGGCGGATGATGATGCAGGTATCGGTTATGTGACCTTCAGCGGCACTTCTGCAACCATTACGATCAAGGCTTCCAGCGGCAACGCATGGCTGAATGCTTTTGAAATCGACGGCGGTGATCCAATCAATGGTGTCAACCACACCTATCCACTGGATCAGGATCAGCATTGGGAACAAGAAAACGGTCTGTACTGGTCGGCAGGCAAAAATGCCAAGAGCTATGATGTTTACTTCGGTACAGATTATGATAGCGTATTCGGTGCAGCGACGGGTTCTTCGGAATATATGGGAAATCAGACGAGTACCAAATATGCTTTTGAAGAAAAACTCATTTCTCCGGCACCCTACTACTGGCGTGTAGATACCATAGACAGCAGCGGCAAGGTGATCAAGGGTTCGGTGTATTCGTTCCATGCAGCAAGACTTGCCTTCCCGACAGCAGAAGGTTACGGCAGATTTGCAAGAGGCGGTCAGGATGGCTATGTGTACCATGTTACCAATCTGAAGGATGACGGTCAGGAAGGCTCCCTTCGTTATGGTATCGAAACACTGAAAGGACCAAGAATCATTGTGTTTGATGTGGGCGGTATTATTGAACTGGAAAAGAAACTGACCATTCCGGGTGATGGCGGTGATTTGTATGTAGCAGGACAGACTGCCCCCGGTGATGGTATTTGTTTGACAAAATGGGGATTTGGTATGCTCGGTGCAGAGGACGTAATCATTCGCGATGTGCGTGTCAGAGTTGGAGATCGCGGGTTGTCCGGACAGAATGATGTATCCGATGGTATGGGACTAACAAGCAGCAACCACAGCATCATTGATCATTGCTCAATCGCATGGGGTACGGATGAGGGCTTCTCCTCCAGAAATGCTCAGAATGTTACGCTGCAGTGGACGATTATTGCGGAGTCACTGCATGATTCAATTCATTACGGCCCCAATCATCAGGGTACAGAAACCCATGCCTTTGCGGCATCCATCAGCGGCTACACCGGTAGTTTCCACCATAATCTTCTTGTGGACTGCACAGGACGTAACTGGTCGCTGGCAGGCGGCATGGAACAGGATGCCATTACCTATGGCGGACAGTGCGATATTCGCAACAATGTTGTGTATAACTGGAGAGACAGAACTACGGACGGCGGTGTCAGACGCGTCAATTTCGTCAACAACTACTACAAGGCCGGTGCTGCCAGCAATACCGGACTGCATATTATTGCTGTTGATGGTAACGAACTGAATACGAACGACATGCAGAAAGCATATGTATCAGGCAATATCATGACGGACTACAGCGGCAATCAGATTCTGAAGGCAACGGATAATGCGTGGGATAAGGGAAAAGCGAAGTCGGGCGGCAAAAACTCCACCAATTCCGATGTCAGAAGTGACACGCCGTTCTTTGAATCCTATGTGGATACACAGTCTGCCGAGGATGCATACAAGAGTGTCATTGCAAGTGCCGGTGCAGGCGGTACATCGGAAACCGGATGGGACTACCTTGACAGCCGTTATATCAAGGAAACGAAAGAAGGTACATACACCTATAAGGGCAGCAAGCAGGGAATCGAGGGTATCATTGACAGCCAGAACGATGCCGGGGGATATCCCAACAGTACGACCTTTGCGCACAGCACCGATGGTATGTGCAACAGCAAGAACGACACCGACCGTGATGGTATGCCCAATGCCTGGGAAGCAGCACATGGTCTGGATCCGAATGACGCTGCGGACGGTGCAATCTGTACACTTTCTGCTGACGGTTATACCAATGTGGAAATGTTCCTCAATGAGCTGATGGGAGATCCGGTTGCGTACAATGGAAACGGTGGGTCTTCTTTGAAGAAAGGTGCGGCATTTGATACTGCATACAAATATGAGATCGCAGATGCTTCAAACGGCAGTCTGCTTGAAAATGTGAAACGCTGGGCATTCACCGAGATCGGAAACGGATATTATCAGCTGACAGATGCTGATACAGGCGAGATGCTTTCGGAAACTGAGGGGTATAAATTTGTCAGGAAGGGTGACAGTTACATCATCTATATTCAATCTTCGGAGGATACTGTAGTATTCGGCGGAGAGGAAAAAACCTGGACGGTCACACGTCTGCTTGATCCCATTGACGGCAAGCTGATTCACAATCTTGTGCCGACGGATGAAACATATTATGCAAGTTGGTCAATTGATGAAAGCCTTGCAGCAGGAGACCGGGTTTTTGGGGATCGTGTCGGTGAGAATCTTGTCACCTATGAAACGATTCCTGCGTCTATGCTTGGTGCGGAATATATTCTGACGCCCTGTGATGCGAAGAAGGAGACAACGGATCTTGCAGCCTTTGAAGCAGCTGCAAATATGACGGTTTATATCGGATTTGACAGTCGAGTTACGACACTGCCTGAATGGATGTCAGCTTTTGCGAAAACGGATATGACGATCATCAACAGTAAGGATGTTGTGTTTGATCTGTATGCCAAGGACGTAAAGCAGGGTGAAACGGTTGTACTCGGACAGAACGAACAGTCTTCCGGCTGCGTGAATTATACAGTTTTTGCTGTGGCTTCCGGCAGCAGGGTGATCGGTGATGTCAATGCAGACGGAAAATTCACAGAATCCGATGTGGTCATGCTTCATAAATGGCTTATCAGTACTCCGAATGCGACGCTGATTGACTGGAAGGCAGGAGATCTCTGCGAAGACAGTAAAATTAATGCGGCTGACTTGAGTCTGATGAAACGTGAATTGCTCAAGCAAAATTAAGTTTTATATATTCCGCCTCTCCCAATGCACCTATAGAAAGGCTGTACGACAGCCGGACACCGCCCGACATGTATTTGTTGGGTGGTGATTTTTTTGTAAGCTCTGTGTAACTTCAAAAGCCTTTTATTCATATAGCAGGTCTTGACAACTTGATGATGTTATGATAGAATATTGTCAATTTCATTTGATTGGAGGACCGCTATGCGTGCAAAAAAGCAGGCTGAAAGAATTATAGAGGAAAACTATTCTGCGGTCTACCGTTTTTGCAGATCGAGATTATGGGATGATGAAAACGGAGCAGAAGAATGCACACAAGAAGTATTCTTGTTATTCATTCAGAAAATAAACGAACTGAATCTGAATGATAAGATTGAGAGATGGCTGATTGCAGCAGCTTCCCGCATCATCAAAAACTATCTAAAAAACAAAGCGAAACGAGCAGAGTATGAGACAAACGGAGTTGAAGAACTTGTTTCCCCTGATGTTCCCCCAGAAGAACGATCTCCGGCGTTTCAGAAGCTTACAAATGAGGAATATCATTTGTTGCAGCGTTACTATGACACGGATCGGAACTCCCGGGAAGAACTTGCGTCTGAGTTGGGAATTTCAATGAACACGTTATATCAACGAATCTATGCAATCAAAAATAAGATAGATTACACAAAATAGTCTCTCGTATCCAGCGATTTGTTATCTGGTTATATAATTATTATATGATTTCCTAAGAAACAGCCCCAATTTAAACATAATTGTTTTGAAAGGATGTGATACTATGACTGACCAAGATTTATTAAGGGCGATTCAAAATGATGATACACAGCAAATGAAAATCGCGGCGCTTATGCAAAAGCTGGAAACAGAAACAGAAAAGCCGGACTCTGAATTAGACGTAGATCAGATAAATAAAATCACTGCGGACATAGATCGGATTGCCGGCACAGAACATATTACTGCTGAAAAGGCACAACAGGGTATTAAAAAGCTCAAATCTGAACTGTATCATAAAAAGCAGCATGCAATCCGCCGTTTCCGCTGGATCGCTGCATGTGCCTGCTTTCTGCTGATTGCTTCAAACATCTGGTCGTATTCTGTTTACGGCATCAATTCGTTTTCAGCAGCATATCAATTATTTAATGGCGGTGTTACAATTGATTTTCATTTGGAGGATGATTCTGCCTCAAATGAAGATGTCCGAAACATTGAGAAATATGAGAACAATCCATTTTTAGATGACATGCGTGAAAAATGCAAGGAACATGGGCTGGATGTATTACTCCCGACCTACCTCCCGGAAGGTTTTACTTTGACTATGATCAATGATTCACATGCGGACGATGAAAATTTCCAAATTTTACAATTCTTTTTTAAAAGCAGGAGTGCGAAACTGAGCCTTGATATTACACAGTTTTCCGATGAAAGCAATGTGATGCCGCTTTCAATCCCCAGTGATTCGCATAATATATCTCCGCAAAAGATAAACGGGCAAAATGTTCACATTCAGAAGGAAAATCAGCAATACTGGGCGGTTTTTCAATCCGGTTTGACACAGTATGTTTTGTATACGGACAGATTGGATTATGAAGAAAGCCAGCGAGTTCTGGAGTCTATGCTTACATAAAAAGCAGTGAATACACATGGGCGCTGAATTGAATCAGCGCCTTTCCTATTTTAATGAAATTGGCACATAGCACAATACATGCAAGATAAAAAGACGAATTGCTTGTTGATAACGCCGATTTTTGAGCTGAAGCAGAATTTTATCTAAGAAATGGGTAGTGAAAAAACATATATAGACAAAAGGTAAAGTAATCAGTATAACATGTTCAAGACTATTTATGGATGGAGGTAAGCTTATGAATAAGACTAGATTGTTTTCATTGAATTATAGTATTTCAGTGGGAATGCAATTCGCTGATTTTCTGCTTAAAATGCAACTTTTTCCGAAAAATGGGTGTATAATATAGTGAGAAGGGAAAACGGTATCATTTGAAGTACCATATGGCGGCGCCAGCGAATGCGCAGCATATTGCGATGATGGTAATTTGGATGTTGCTATTGGTATTATTCAATCAACCGGTAAACACGGTATGGTTATATCCAGGCCTTTACTTGAGTTTTATCATCACTCATAAGAAATCAAAGGAGAGGATAATATGAAAACTAAAATTCTGAAATCACTTATCTCGCTTACAGTTGGAATCTCATTGATGTCAATGCAGGCAAGCGCAGCAGCGACCACCGCTGATGAGTTTACGCAAATGCTTCGTACGTGCCATATGAAGAATGAGCCGGTTGACGAATGGAGAATCAAGCCTGCGGAATTCAGCGAAGACGGTACTTTGCCGTATGTTTCACTCATGCATCTGCAAGATCTGGACGGATTACTCATTCGCTGTACAGATGAAGCAGCACCGGACGAGTTTGTCGGGAACCGAAAAATCATGGCGCTCAATGAATTTATCGAAGTATATGACCGGACCAATGCGCTTGAAGGAAGAATCAGAAACGAGAGCCGGGATCAGCTCCCTGCCGAATACCGGAATGATGACATTTACGTTGTGGAGTTCATCTTTGGATTATTTCCTTCTGAAGAGGAGCAATCCCGCATTGTACAGTCTGTTCTTGACAATCCGAAACTGGAATTGCTCGGTGTGCTGCAAACAGACTGGTACATAAAAGGTTACTATGATGAAATGAATACCGGTCTGTATATTGTTCCGGAAGATGGCTTTGAGATTTCATCCGACGACCTGAACACCGAAGCATATCACTATCTGAATTATGAGCCGAAGCTGAGTGATTATCAGCTCAGCTATATCCGTGATTTGCCGGATAATACCGGATATGCAACGATTACAAAGGACAACATGGAATTTGAAGAGGTCACGGCACTCTGTGATGCACTGGAAGCCAGGGAGGATATTGCATATGCATGGATCGCACCTGTTTATCTGAATGATAAACTCTCAAATCCCGGTGATTACGGTTATTCCATAAAGCTGTTTGAGGCGAACACTCCGGAAATAACGGATCCGGAATATACAGTAACAACGACAGAAACCACGGTGTTTGCAGACTACACAGGCACAACTACAACTGAAGAAACCACGGTGTTTGCTGACTACACAGGCACAACTACAACTGAAAAAACGACTGTGTTTGCCGACTACACAGGTACGACTACAACTACAACCGAGCCAACGGAACCCCAAGCGGGCGACCTCTCCGGCGACGGCGAGATTGCGGCAGATGACGCGCAGATCGCGCTGAAAGCCTATGTCAACGTGCTTGCGGGCAAGGGCGACGGCCTGACCGAAGCACAGCGCAAGGCTGCCGACATCGACGGCGACGGCGAAGTCACCTCCTCCGATGCGCAGATCATCCTGAAATATTATGTTGAGACCCTCGCGGGCAAGACCCCCGCCTGGAACGATCTGATCCCAGAGCAGAAAAACAGGCAAAACTAACGGAAGAATGGACAGTCATACTGTCCGCGGCACTGCGCAGATTCCTGACCGCGCAGACGGAACTCTCCAACAGCCATTTTCTGGTGAAATGCTCATCTTGAAGATTTCAGCAAAAGGACTGTTGTAACAATTGGCTGAAGATCGGCCACGGCAATGATTTCTGGGACGCAACTCGTTGACAATTATAAATCAGCTCAAATCATATATAGAAAAGGGTGAACAATGTTTGAAAAAAACAGTAAACAGGTTTGTACTTATGCTGTTGTCTATTGCGTTGATTGCTGATCCTTTTGAAGCATATGCAGAAGAATCCCCACAGAAATGCGGGGATTCTATCACATGGGAATTCAGCGAAGGGACACTTACGCTG
>CAMNJD010000213.1 GCA_946540705.1 uncultured Ruminococcus sp.
GAAGGCGGCAGAAAACGCAAAGCATATCAGCAACGCTTCTCGTGATCTGTATGATGAGGAGAGTGATACTGAAAATGCAATGCAGGGGAGCAAATAGATCAATTCCGATACTTTACAGAGAATAATAACAGGCAGTATAAAGGATCATTAAAAACTGCCTTAATGCATATATATATAAAGAGTGAGGGCATTGAGGCTAAGGAAAGCAATCGAGGTAAATTGTATGTTAAAAGATAAATTCGTCTACCTTTTCGGAAACAGGTACAGCAGAATGCTGAGCAGCGATCAGTTCGCCAGTCTTTTCTATCCGACGGATTCCGTTATTAGTATTTCGGATATCCAGCAGGATGTACGGCGAATCGCATTCTATACCCGGGAAAAGGAGAAGGAAGAGTGTCGTTTAGCCAGACTGCCGCTTATTACTGATGAATCGAGTTTAGATGCTTTTGAATATGTAAGTGCAGAGAAAGTAAAATCCTATTCCAACATCATTGAATAGCTGCTTTCAGCAGTCATTGCTTCGCTGCCGAAACTGAATCGTACACAAAATGTACTTTACAGAACAAGAACAAAAGCAGCCATATTAGATCGTTCTCAAGGTTTATATGATTCTGCAATTCGGTTCGCTGTTCAATATCGCGTTCTTGAACAAATAAAGCAGTTTCACTGTGAATCCTGCATATCTTTAATTGAACAATACAGCAAAGAGGATAAAACAGAGAAGGTCGTAAGGATCAATAAAATCCAGAAAGACCTTACGATTGAATATGATGAAAAAATAGCTACAGCACAAATCGGCGCATTCCATAGGATATCTCGCTTTATTCAGGCTGTCACCTTAAAACCGATGTGGCAGCGAAGAGCAGAAAAAGCAACACGCAACCAAGTTGTAGCAGTTGTTGTTAGAGGAAGCAATCCAGACGAAATCGTTTTAACTGTAAAAAGATGCACTCCATCACGATTGTTCATCACAAGCAATGAGCCGCATACGATTGAAACGGTTTGTGCCGCTTCTCTTAAAACAAAGATGAAGCTAGTAGGAAAGAAGTAACCTTTTACTGCCTGATAATAATAAAAGCTGCATCGCGCGGATGCAGCTTTCTCTTGTATCACATATTCGGTCGTGTGCAGAGTAGTTTGATTGAATTAGATATAGCTAATCGATGCTGATTAAAAATCAAGGTTGCCTTTCCCGATAATCTGTGTTATAATGGTAGATATCAGCACAGAGCATGATCATTTCATCGAAAAAACAAAAAGCCGCTATTGTCTGTAACAACAGCGGCAAAGGCTGAATTTTTGCAAGCGGGATTTTTGACGTATTTTCGTAATTTTCACAATATACCCTTTTTGTATGCTTTAGACACTTAAACGCCTCCATCATGCTCATGCTTGGTATTCCTGACAAGTACGCGATGGAGCGCGGCGGCTGGTCGAGCAACCGGGTTTTGAAGTCGGTCTATCAGCACACTTTTTCCGAGGAGCGCAAGCTGGTGGACGAGCGGATCGACGGGTTCTTTGATGCCCTGCTGAACGGTTGATTACCCGCCTATAAATCTCCGCGGTTCCCACGCAGTTCACTTTCGCTCAAAACCGTATCGTGAAAAGCGCGCTGCTGCGCAGGTTTGGGATTGGGATAGGCGGGGAGCCCCCGCCGGCATAATTCCGCAAGCGGGCAATTGCCGGAGTGAAAGTGCGCATCGCAGATATTCTGCATGTCGTCATCGGTCAGCGCGGCAATGTCAATTTTTCCGCTGCTTTCCTGCGCAGGCAGCACAACGATTTTTGTCTCGATCTGCACTGCCGCGCCCTTCGGCACATCCACCGAAAACATGATTTTCTTGCTCATGATAGTTCTCCTTTAATTCAACAACGTAAGCTGTCGGTATTGACCGCCGCGCTCACTTGTGTTGTAATTTGAAATGAAAATTTCCTCGTACATCGCGCCGTTGTCGTAACGCTGACGCAGATTGTCCAGCAGCCTGATCTGCTCAATCTGAATATCCGGATGTTCCCAGATTTTTCGGATTTCCGGACAGTCATTGTAGGAAATCAGGAACTTTCCCTGACTGCTCAAAACCGCATTTCTGAGCCGCATATGGTCGTGCTTCGTAAAGCCAACATCCATATAATAATCCTCGGTTGCGTAATACGGCGGGTCGCAGTAGAAAAAACTGCACGGCGAATCGTAATGCCGGATAAACTGCTCGAAGTCCTGATTCTCGATCACCACGGATTGCAGCCGGTGCGATGCACGGTCGATCAGCGGGAAGTCCCGCCAGATCGAATGCGACTTGGACGCAAAGCTCGTTAGCCCGCAGCCGTAGCTGTATCGAATGAGCTGGTAGAAGCACGCCGCCCGCTTGATTTCCGGCAGCTCGTCCAGCCGTCTGGCTTTGTGCAGCTCGGCGAGATACATGAAATCCTCGCGCGCGTTCAGCACATACTGCAGCTCGTGCATCAGCTCCTGCGGGCGGTCGCGCACGCAGCGGTAGAGATTCACCAGCAGACTGTTGTAATCGTTGAACACCTCAAAGCTGTCGGGCGGCTTATGAAACAGCACCCAGCCCGCGCCGCCGAACACTTCAATGTACCGGTCAAATTCCGGTGGAAACCGCGCCAGCACAGCATCCCGCAGCGCCTTTTTGCCGCCGACCCATGCGAGAAAGCTGTTCATGTTATCACCCCCTAAATGTATTTTTTCATTGAGTTGATTTCGACTCATTTGTATGGTACCGATTCCTGCAAATGCAATCACGCCAGCGGGGGCTCCCCGCCCCGTTCGGGGGTGAATGCGGCGATGAAGATTCTGGTTTGTGAGCCGGGAAAACAGCCTTATCCGAAGGACATTCCGGATACGCTTGAAGCGAAACAGGAAATCGTCGGCGGGCTGATCGAGCCGATATACTTTGAGCCGGAGGGCGACGCGATTGCAGTCTGCAACGAGGAATTTCTGTATCTCGGCTTTGCGCCGAACCGCATCGTCAACGGGCAGTTGATTCTCGGCACATTCTTCATCTGCGGCGACGGCGAAAACGAATACGGCGAGAGCGATTTTTGCTCGCTGACCGAGGAGCAAATTGCGAAGTATACGGAGCAGTTTGCGCTGACACCGCTGATCGTGTTCTGCGATATTTCGGATGAAGCGGACGAGAGCGAGGAAGAAGCTCCGTCTCAGACATGAAAGGAGCGTATTTACATGAAAATTCATGCACAGATCAACCGCCTTGTGGATAAGCCGGATTCGCAGGTGCGGGCGTTTGCGAGTGAGTCGCTGGACGGCATGTTCGCGGTTCACGGCATCCGCGTGATCGAAAACAACAACGGCAGATTCGCGGCGATGCCAACAATAGTAGCTCTAATTTAATAGGTTTCTGATTTAATTACGTCCGCGCTCTTGACAAGAACGAATGTTTGTACTATAATAATATTAGGGGGCACATTCGGGCGGCTATTCAGAAAGGAGCTAAAAACTATGGATGTAACTATTAAGCGTAAAGGACTATTGGATTCTTTTACTCCAATTTCACAAGAAAGTACCAATTACAAGCAATGGAAGGCTATTATTGACTTTAAGATATGCGAGTCGTGTTATGCCAGACATGGAAAAGTTTACTCCATGGCAGAAACACCGGATATTGAACCTCCTATTCATTCTAATTGTCGATGCCATATTAGCCCTCTTAGTGCGATTGTTGCAGGGAATGCCACGAATAATGGGGAGGATGGTGCTGACTGGCACTTAAAGTATTTCGGTTCTTTGCCTGAGTACTATATCACGGCAACAGAATTAGAGGCATTAGGATGGCGTTCGGGAAAAAATCCGTCAAAATATGCACCGGGCAAGATGTTTACAGCCGGTGTGTATTTTAATGATGATGGGCACTTACCGCAAAAAATAGGACGGATATGGTATGAAGCAGATATAAATTATACGCCGGGCAGACGGAATCGACATAGAATTGTTTGGTCGAATGATGGTTTAATTTTTGTGACTTATGATCATTATGTCACCTTTTATGAAGTGATTTAAGGAGGTCCATTGTATGAAGAAAGATGATAAAACCAATGAAATATTGCTAGACTTAACCGAATGCAAGTATGTACTGGATATACACAAAGCCATAAAGGAAGCATTCGGATTTCCTGATTGGTACGGAATGAATTGGAGTGCCTGCTGGGATTTATTAAGAGAGCCGAGAGAAACGAATGTGTATGTGAGAATACTTGGTATAAACTCTCTTCCTAAATCCTTGAAAGAAAGCGGTAGTAAAATCATTGAGTTATTAGAACGTACAAAAGAATATTACAGCTTTCTGCAAGAATCCATTCCTAGTTTCGATATATCTTTTGAATATATTATTGCAGATTAACAGCAGCAGAAAAGAGTCGCAGATGCGGCTCTTTTTTTGTTGCGGAAAAGGAGAATTCAGATGAAGAATATTGCACAGAGAATCGGCGCAGGGCTCATGGCGGGGCTTTGCGCGCTGCTGTCTGTCGGCGGGAGCTTTTCTGCCGCGGCAGCGGAAGAACAGGTGCTGCCGACCGTGGAT
>CAMNJD010000214.1 GCA_946540705.1 uncultured Ruminococcus sp.
GCCGCTGCTGCGCAGACAATGTCTGGGCGGGCAATCCCGGTGCGGAATGCTGGGGCAACAAGCTCTCTGACAACTCGACACCGGTTGTCAATACCGCCGGACAAACGCTGAACTGCCGCAGACCGGCAATCAATTTCCTCTCCTACTGGGACGGCGACCTTGAGCGCGAAATTCTGGACGGCTACACCGATTCCCCCGCAACGATCTCCAAACTGACCGGCGATCCGGGCAAAACAACGCTCACCACGCTTCTTTCCACGGACGGGTACTATACCTGCAACACGACCAAGGGTACGCCCTGCCTCTCCGCTGATATCTTCGGCGACTGGCGTGAAGAACTGATCGTGCGAAAGGCAGACGGAACCGGTATCCGCATTTACTGCACACCCTATGGCACCGATTACCGCATCACCACGCTGATGCACGACCCGCAGTACCGCACACAGGTTTCCTCGCAGCAGACGGCATACAATCAGCCGCCGCATCCGAGCTTCTACCTCGGCAGCGACCGGCCGCTCCCGGCGCGTCCGAATGTCACCGTCAACGGCGGCACATCTGTCAAGACCGGTGCGGTCATCGACACGACTGAGGTTTATCGCATCCGCAATGTCAACAGCGGACTGTATCTCTCCGCTGAGGGCAGCAATCTTCAGAACGGCACCAATGTCATCCAGACAGCGGCAGCAAATGCGGTCAAATGGACACTGAAGGACGCAGGCAGCGGGTACTATTACCTCTATGCAGATAAGAGTCATCTGCTCGATATCGACTACGGCAAGACCGACAACGGCACAAACATCGGGCTCTGGGAGAATACAAATTCCGATGCACAGCTTTTCAAATTCGTGGATAACGGCGGCGGAAGCTATCTGATTACGACCGCTGTCACCGGCGACATGAGCGGCATCGGCGTGACCGGCGGCTCCGGGGAGGACGGCGCCAATGTCATTGAGTGGGAGCTGGACGGCTCCGCGAACCAGTCGTGGGTGTTAGAACCTGTGATTGAGCCGCTCAACGGAAACCTGATTCGCGATCTGCTCGTCTATGACCGCGCACACAAGGCCGCATGGTCGATCGACAGCAAACTTGAGGCAAACGATCCTGTATTCGGCGACCGCGACGTGACCTTTACCGGGATTCCGGCGGAACTGAACGGCGCAGAGCGCATCGTCACCGCCTGCGACAGCAAGACCGCATCCGGTACGCTGGCAGAATTCTCGGTCAGTGCGCCCGCAACGGTTTATGTCGCACTGGATACCCGCGTGACGGATGAGCAGAATGCCTATCCGGTCTGGCTGGATGACTGGACACTGACCGGCATGAACATGACGAACAGCAACAATGTCAGCTTCTATCTTTACAGCAGGAATGTTGTTCCCGGCGAGACCGTGACACTCGGCGAAAACGGCACGGCAACCTCTGTTGTGCATTATGCAGTCTTTGCGGTTCCGAACGGACAAAGCGCATTGAAAGGCGACGTTGATCTGGACGGAAAGGTCAGTGGTTCGGATGCTGTTGAACTGCACAAATATCTCATGACAATCAGTACGCTGACACCTGAGCAGGGCGCCCGCGCCGACATGGACGGAAACGGCAGACTGAATGCCGCTGATCTCACACTGCTGAAACGCATAATCAAATAAACGAAACCGCCGCCTGCACAACGCAGACGGCGGTTTCTCTGTATTCACTTCCCGATGTACCGTTCCGCAGCCGATTCTACTCCCATACAGAACACCAGATCCCGTGTCAATGTTTTCAGTGAGGGGGCGCCAATCCAGAGGTTTGCGGGTTATGCTGCACAGTGATGAACAGGGCTGTCAGGTGGATATTAGGAGAAATAATGTAATTGCAATGGGAGAATGTACGCTGGAGCGATTTTTTCACATGCTCCCATTGCCTTTTTTTGCAATATGTGCTATAACCGGGCAGTGCCCGGCTCCGATTTTGCCCCCATGCTGTCTGACTGTAATTTTTTCTGACTGCGCCCATTGCACTTTTTGAGATAATATGCTATAATAAGTATGTCTGCAATACAGACAGAACCGCAGACCAGAACGATGCAAAAGGATGATACAAATGAAATTCATTGACCAGCTTCGCGCAGAGGTACGGCTGCACGGCGATATGGAGACAGACTTCAAAAGCCGGCGGTATCATCAGGCCAAAAACCTCGCAGGAAAATACGTCGATATGATCGAAGAACAGGCGCGAATCGCTGCACGCAGCGGCGAGTATGAACGAATCGAGGGCAAGGCCGTCATCAGCGGCTTCCTCGCGCTCAGCGAAAAGGACTTCGAGCTGCCGTTTGTCGTGACCGAAAAGAAAAAACGGTTCATGCACAAGAAAATGCACGAGATCTCGCTCAACCCGGAAAACGAACTCTTTGAGGTGTTCCTTTCCGCATTTCAGCGGCTCTGCAAGGAGGAGCATATCACATGCCACCCGTTTCAGGCGCAGATTCTCGATAAGGACGGCCGGCTCTGCTATCATACCTTCCCGATGACCCTCAAAAAGCCCAAAAAAGAGAAAATTCAGGCGTTCGGTTTCCCGTATCAGATCGAGTTCTGACCGCGGATCCACACTGTCAGATTTATTGTTAGCGGAGGTTACAATATGCCAGCACGGTTCACCCCGGAAATGAAAAAAACGCATACCATTCTTGTGCCGGATATGCTGCCGGTTCACTTTCAGCTCCTCATCAGTGTGCTGAAATATTACGGCTATCACTGTGAGCTGCTCCGGACGGCCAGCCGCGCCGTTGTCGATGAGGGACTGAAAAATGTCCACAACGACACCTGCTATCCGGCACTGCTCGTCATCGGTCAGTTCATGGAGGCGCTGAAATCCGGGCGATATGACCCGGACAAGGTCGCCCTGCTCATCACGCAGACCGGCGGCGGCTGCCGTGCCTCAAACTATATCCACCTGCTGCGCAAGGCACTCGCAGAGCCGTTCCCGCAGGTGCCGGTCATCTCGCTGAACTTCTCCGGCCTCGAAAAAGACCCGAAATCCGGCTTTCAGCTCACTGCGCCGATCTTCCTCAAATTCCTCTATGCGGTGCTCTACGGCGACCTGCTCATGCTGGTCTCGAACCAGTGCAGACCCTATGAGCTGAAAAAAGGCATGACCGACCGCGTGCTGCAAAAATGGCAGAAGCGGCTCGAAAAAATGTTCCAGACAAAGGATTTTCTCCGCACAAAGCGCAATTACCGGCGCATTCTCGATGACTTCGCAGCAATCCCCCGGTCAAAGCGAAACAAGATCCGCGTCGGCATTGTCGGCGAGATCTATGTCAAATATTCCCCGCTCGCGAACAATCACCTCGAGGACTATCTGCTCTCGGAGGGCTGCGAGCCGGTGATCCCCTCGCTGCTGGAATTTGTCATGTACTGCGCCATCAGCGCGGGCATTGAGGGCAGGCTGTATCATTTCATGAGCAAAAAGGTTCTGCTCAATACGGTCGGCTACAAGGCGATTTATGCGATGCAAAAGCAGCAGATCAAGGCCGTGAAAAATCACGGCGTCTTCGATCCGCCGCATGATTTCGAGCATCTGCGCCGCTGTGCCGACAAATATATGAATCAGGGCGTGAACATGGGTGAGGGCTGGCTCATCACCGCAGAAATGGCGGCGCTGGCCGAGACAGGCACCGAGAATATCATCTGCACACAGCCGTTCGGCTGCCTGCCGAACCACATCGTCGCAAAGGGCATGATGCGCGTCATCAAGAATGCCTACCCCAATGCAAACATCACGGCGATCGACTACGACCCCGGCGCCACGCGGGTCAATCAGGAGAACCGCGTCAAGCTGATGCTTGCAAATGCCAGAAAGCCGAAATAAAAAAGGGCTAATAACATTTTAGGTGGTTTCTGTAACAAAATGGGTGGTTTGCATTTGTTAGATTGTCTGCAAATCGCCCTGCGATTTGCC
>CAMNJD010000215.1 GCA_946540705.1 uncultured Ruminococcus sp.
CCCCCGCCGTTCCCGCAGGGGGATTCGCAGACCGAGCAGGTCATGCGCCTCGGTGAATCGCTGTTCCGCACGGACTTTCTCAGCTTCATCCCGCTGGATTCCCCGAGCGGACTGTTTTCCGGCGTGGCGTTCATCCTCTCCTCGGAAACCGCCCCGACTGCCCGGCATTCGCACCGCATTTACCTCAAAAACATGCTGCTGACCGAGGACGGGACACGGCTGCTGCCGAAGTGGGCATTTTTCCTGCGCTGCTTCATCAACACGAACGGCCTTCAGCCGACCGCTTCCCGTGAGGATTTCTATGAGAATGAGGCGCTGCTCCGCGCCCGGAAGGAGATCGCCGACTGCATCACGCGCTATCTGAAGCGGCTTGCATCACAGGATGACGCGCTGCTTCAGCGGATCGTCCGGATCCACCGCCTCGCGGTGCAGTCCGTGGCGGTCGAGGATGATGACCTCTACCGCGCCTTTTTCCCGTATCTGACCTTCGAGACTTCCTTCGGCACGCTGACCGGCTCGCATCTGCTCGACATGAACATGCCGGTGATGTATACCGCATATCTCGATGAATTCCGGCAGCTCTCCGCGATCTCCCGCGCAAGAAATACCCTGCTGGTCAATGCGGGCTACACCTATGTCGCGCAGCTTCTCACGCGCATGACGCTGCTTCAGCCGGATATTTCTGTGACGCAGCTTAAAATGGAGCGGGTCGATGCGATGCTCGAAAACCCGCAGCTTGCGGACACCGCCGCCGCACTGGTCATGCTCGCGGAATGCAATGAGCTGCTCCGTCCCTACGACTGCTCTGCCGCGCTGAAGCGCTTTGCGCCCGCCGACCTGCCCGTGCTGTACGCGGTCAACGAGGAGGCGCTGCTTCTGCGCGATATCCGCCGCTCAATGGAGAAAACAGCGGAAATGTTCCGCGGCATGCTCGATTCCTTTGCGGCGGAATACCGCGAGGACGCCGCTGCTAAGCTCTATCTCAACACCGACAATGCCCTCATTCAGCGGCTCATGCAGGTGCATGACAGCGAAAAGCTGCACTGCTGCCTCGAGATCCTCTATATTCAGGCTCTGCTGACCGGCGGCTATCCGATGCGGAATCATGAGATGCAGCTTCTGAACGCCGATCTGCTCCGGCTGCTCAACTGGAGCCTGTGAGCCAAGCGCACATTTGTTACATAACGGTTAATTTTCCGCAAAACACTTGATTCTTCGACAAAGCTGTGATATAATCAAGATGTGCATGATACAACAAATACAATCTGTGCTGCCCGGCTCTGTCCGGAAAAAGCAGCCCGGAAACAGAAAGGAAGCAGATTTCATGAAAATGAACAGACTTTTCGCAGGCTTTTCCATGCTGGCGCTTTCGGCAGTGATGCTGACAGGCTGCGGCGGCCCTCCGCCTAACCCGGTTCACTCTGTTGATGACCTGAAGGGCAAGCATATCGGCGTGCAGCTCGGAACGACCGGCGATACGCTGGCATCCGATCTGGAGGATACCAATGTCGAAAAATACAACAAGGCTGCGGACGCCGTGCAGGCATTGAAGCAGGGCAAGATCGACGCTGTGATCGTGGATCTCGAAACCGCAAACGCCTTTGTCGATAAGAATGACGATATCATGGTGCTCGATGAGGAATTCGCAGACGAGGAATACGCGATCGCCGTGAACCTTGAAAATGAAGAGCTGCGCGATGAGCTCAACGGCGCACTTCAGGCGCTCACCGAGGACGGTACCCTGCCGCTGATCAAGGCAAACTACGAGGGCGACGAGAAAGGCCAGCACCCCTATGAGATCAAGACCGGTATTTCCCGCCCCAAGGGGATCCTGACAATGGCGACCAATGCGGAGTTCCCGCCCTACGAAAGCTATGACGGCAAGCTGATCGTCGGCTTCGATGTGGACATGATGAATGCAGTCTGCGATTACCTCGGCTATGAGCTGAAGATCGACGATATGCAGTTCAATTCGGTGCTGCCTGCGGTGCAGAGCGGCAAGGCGGATGTCGGCGTCGCGGGTCTGTCCGTAACACCCGACCGCGAGAAAAACGTGCTGTTTACGGATAATTACGCAGTGACGCATCAGGTCATTGTCGTTCGCAGGAAATAAACCGGAATCACCAACACCATAACCGGGGCTGTGCCGCAGCGTGCAGCCCCGTGTTTCAGTTCAGGAGGACATCATCAATGGATTTTTCAGAGAGCTTCCGACAGAATTTTATCCAGGATGATCGCTGGAAATACCTCGCGAACGGCCTGAGAACGACCCTCATTATCACAGTGTTCGCTGTGATTATCGGGCTGTTTCTGGGATTTATCGTCGCGATCATCCGCGCAACCTATCTGCGCACGAAAAAAATGCTGATTCCCGATCTGTTCTGCCGCCTTTACCTGACTGTCATCCGCGGCACACCGGTCGTTGTACAGCTTCTCATCATCTATTTCGTCATTTTCGGCAGCGTGAACATCTCCAAAACGGTGGTCGCGATCTTTGCCTTCGGCATCAACTCCGGCGCGTATGTCGCGGAGATCGTCCGCGGCGGCATCATGTCGATCGACGTCGGACAGCTTGAAGCCGGACGCAGCCTCGGCCTGAATTACCGGCAGACAATGGTGCATATCATCATGCCGCAGGCTGTGAAAAACGTGCTGCCCGCGCTGTGCAATGAGTGCATCGTGCTGCTGAAGGAGACTTCGGTCGCGGGCTATATCGCGATCGACGACCTCACGCGAGGCGGCGATATCATCCGCGGCATCACCTTTGCACCGTTCCTGCCGCTGATTGCAGTCGCGCTGATTTATCTGTTTGTTGTCATCCTGCTGACGAAGCTCGTCGGCGTACTGGAGAGGAGGCTCGCCGCAAATGATCGACGTTAAGGGACTGACCAAGAAATTTGACAAAAATGTCGTGCTGCGGAAGATCGACGCAAAAATCGAAAAGGGCGAAAAGGTCGTGATCATCGGGCCGTCCGGCTCCGGAAAATCGACGTTTCTGCGGTGCCTGAACCTCATGGAGCGGCCGACTGCCGGCAAGATCTTCTTCGACGGGCAGGAGATCACCGCCCTGAAAGAGCGAGAGATCGACGGCATCCGCCGGCGCATGGGCATGGTGTTTCAGCACTTCAACCTGTTTCCGCACCTGACGATCCAGCGGAACATCACGCTCGCACCGGTCAAGCTCGGCATCATGACGCAGGAAGCAGCCGACAAAAAAGCCGCAGAGCTTCTCAGGCGCGTCGGTCTGCCGGATAAGGCAAATGCCTACCCCTCGCAGCTCTCCGGCGGCCAGAAGCAGCGCATTGCGATCGCCCGCGCACTGGCGATGAATCCGGAGGTCATGCTCTTTGACGAGCCGACCTCTGCGCTCGACCCGGAAATGGTCGGCGAGGTTTTGCAGCTCATGAAGCAGCTCGCCGACGACGGCATGACCATGGTCGTCGTGACACACGAAATGGGCTTTGCAAAGGAAGTTGCCTCCCGCGTGCTGTTCATGGCGGACGGTCAGATTCTGGAAGAAAATTCTCCCAGACAGTTCTTCGGCAACCCCAAGAATCCGCGCCTGAAGGAATTTCTCTCAAAGGTGCTGTAAATATGGAATACGAAATGAAATTTGCAGTCGGCCTGTCAGCAATGCCGGATGCGGCCGCGCTCCGTCAGACAATTTTCGTCGAGGAGCAGGGCTTTCAGCAGGAATTTGACGAACTCGATGATACGGCGATCCACTGCGTGCTCTATGCAGACGGCGAGCCGGTCGGCACGGGCAGACTCTATGCCGATGCCGAACAGCCGCATACCGTGCATCTGGGACGCATTGCCGTCAGGCAGACAATGCGCGGACAGCATCTCGGCGCAAGGGTCGTTCAGACAATGGAGCAGTATGCCGCCGCACACGGCTTCACTTACAGTGTGCTGTCCGCACAGGTTCGTGCGTCCGGCTTTTACCGGAGCCTGGGCTACCGCGAAACCGGCGGGATCTACTACGAGGAATTCTGCCGGCATATCCGAATGGAAAAGGCACTGACCGCAGAAAGGAACAGCT
>CAMNJD010000216.1 GCA_946540705.1 uncultured Ruminococcus sp.
AAAATAGCATCGCGAAGCGATACCTTATTCTATTTAACCGTTCTATACCACCTTTTTTGTGCGAGAATCCACCCAAATCTTTATTAGCCCTAATAATTATAGCACATGCTTGGCGGTTCTGCATAGGGCATAGCACACAAAGTTTCGCAGCAGAATTTGTGCAGAAAGCAAATACCCCCTCCGAGCGGGGACGCATAGGGCAAAAAAAGCCGGACAGCCAAGAGGCGGCTGCCCGTCAGAAAGGAAAGAGGTTACCGACAAAAGTCGTGCAGAATCACGCAAATGCGCCTTCCGGCGGTGATCCTGCGGATTATGTAAACCGGAAGTGGGACGGCATGCCGTTGCGCATATCGGCATAAACCTCGCCCTGAATGAGCGGCAGGAAGTAGCCGATCGCTTCGTCCCGCACCTGATTGCCCTCGGGGGTGATCCACTCCTTCGGGAAGGTCTTGATCCGGTTCGCTGCCTCACCGGCAGGAATCGAGGTGTAGGTGATTTCGTAGTTATAAGCCTCCGGATTGCGCTGCATGCTGACCATGACGCCGCTTTCGCCGGAATAGGCGAGCCAGCCCGCGTGAATGCCGCAGCGCTCCGCCTCGAGCAGGTCGGTATAGGAGGCGAGATGTGCGGAGCAGCGCTGCATGATGTTCAGTTCAACAGAGCGAACCTTGCAGCCGATGCGTTGCTGCACCTGCTTTTCGAGGTATTTGCCGATGCCGGACAGATACGCATGCCCGAATTCGTCGTTCTCGCCGGAGCGGAACAGTGCAGCATCCGGCGGCGAAACGCCTTCGGAAACGGCGCAGATGACCGAACGGTGCGTTTTCAGCGCTTCCCGGACATCGGAAAGGAACTGCGCAACCGTAAATTCGGATTCCGGCAGATAGATGAAATGCGGCGCCTGTTCACCGTTTCTGCGGAGCAGGCAGGTCGAAGCGGTCAGCCAGCCGGCATCGCGCCCCATGATCTCAACGATCGTCACGGACTGCACCTGATAGACCGAGCAGTCGCGGAGAATCTCCGCCATTGTCATCATCAGATACTTCACTGCGGAGCCGAAGCCCGGTGTGTGATCGGTGCCGACGAGGTCATTGTCGATCGTTTTCGGGACGCCGATCACACGGATCGGACTGCCCTTTTTCGTCAGCCATGCGCTCAGCTTGGAGACTGTGTCCATCGAGTCATTGCCGCCGATATAAAACAGCGCATCTATGCGGTTTTTGTTCAGAACATCCAGCAGCGTTTCATACATGGATTCATCTGTGCCGGGGGAGGGGAGGCGGAACCGGCAGGAGCCCAGTGCGCTGGCCGGGGTTTTCTTGAGGAGTGCCAGCTTCATCGGGTCTGAGAGCGTGTCCTCGAGGTTGATGAGCTGCCCGTCGAGCAAGCCCTGTACGCCGTGCAGCACGCCGAAGATCTCGATTTGTTCCGCCGAGCCTTCTGCCTCCAGCTTTCTGCGAATATCCATCGCAGCCTCATAAACGCCCGCCAGTGATGCGTTGATCGCAGCGGTCGGGCCGCCGGACTGTGCAACAGCAAACCGCATAGCCGATTCTCCTTTGCATGCAACGATTTTTTAGTCCGGAGCAGAAGCTCTGCCCCTATATATAAGTATACCGATTTCGGGGGCGTTTGTCAATCAAAGTGTTCCATTTTCGGCAGTATGGATAACGAATGTGCTTTTTTGCAGAGAACATCGACAGTTCCGACGATGAAACAGGGAGATTATTGCCCGAATCGCAATATAATCTGTCTGTTTTGCGGCAAAATCCCTGCAAATACGTTCAGAGTGTGATCTTTGCACAGTACAGGTGACAGAAAATCAATTTGTGCGCTCCATGAATCAAAACATACGTTTTGTTTGTTATTTGTTTGTCAGTGTTCATAATATATTCATATTATAAAGTGCCAAATCAGACATAAAAATGCAAACTAAAAATGAAAAACGGCGATACAGGCCGAATTTCTGAAAATGAGATAGGATATAAAAAAACAGTTGCAATTATATGTGAAATGCGGTATAATAGAGTGTGGACGGACGTGAGATGTCCGGATTTTTTGTAAGGAGATTTGTATTATGGAACTGAAAAACGCATACCTCAAATCTGTCTATGAGCAGGTCGAGAAGCGCAACCCCAACGAGCCTGAGTTTCTTCAGACCGTTGCTGAGGTTCTGAGCACACTGGAGCCTGTCGTCGAAAAGAGACCTGACCTCGTCGAGGCCGGCGTCATTGAGCGCATGGTCGAGCCGGAGCGCCAGATCATCTTCCGCGTGCCGTGGATCGACGATAACGGCAAGCAGCAGGTCAACCGCGGCTTCCGTGTCCAGTTCAACTCCGCGATCGGCCCGTACAAGGGCGGCCTCCGCTTTGCGAAGAACGTTTATATCGGCATCATCAAGTTCCTCGGCTTTGAGCAGACCTTCAAGAACTCCCTGACCTCTCTGCCGATGGGCGGCGGCAAGGGCGGTTCCGACTTCGATCCGCAGGGCAAGTCTGACGCTGAGGTCATGCGCTTCTGCCAGAGCTTCATGACAGAGCTCTATCGCCACATCGGCCCGAACCTCGACGTTCCTGCCGGTGATATCGGTGTCGGCGCCCGTGAGATCGGCTATCTGTTCGGCCAGTATAAGAGAATCCAGAACGAGTTTACCGGCGTTCTGACCGGTAAGGGCATTCCGTACGGCGGCTCCCTGATCCGTCCGGAGGCAACCGGCTACGGCGCTGTCTACTATGTCCAGAA
>CAMNJD010000217.1 GCA_946540705.1 uncultured Ruminococcus sp.
ATACACGGGGGAGGGATTCTATGCAAATGATAAGGCTGCTAACAGATTCTTTGCACTGCCGGTTTCATGCTAATTGTATTAACATGAAACCGGTTGACACGCCTTTTTTTCAGTGCTATAATCAAAGTGGTGATGTATATGCTTTTTGCACAAATAATCAATCAAATGATTACAGACCGCGGCATCCGTGCCGTGGATATCTGCAAACAGACCGGCATCAGCAAAGCCTCGCTGAGCAAGATGTGCAGCGGCGCTGTCCTGCCGGCAAGCTGGAGCTCTGTCCATGCGATCGCACAAGTCCTGCAGCTTTCACGATCGGAGTATTCACAGCTCTGCAGCGCGTATAAGGAAGCCTGTTTTCAGCCGGAAATGCTTGCGGCTGACCGGACGGTGCAGATGCTCTATACGCTCGGAACAGGCAAAGATGATACGGGAACATTTGCAGAGACTGCGCCATTGCAGGCGCTTTCAAACGGAACTGTGCTGCATGGTGACGACGTGAATGCAGCCCTCCGCACGCTGTTTAGGCAGTCGGCGGAGAACGTCAGAATGTTCAGTATTACGGAGAATAACACGCTTTCGGCGCAGTTCTGCCATCTGCTCGTCTCAAATCCCTCAGCGAAAAACCGGTTGCTTGTCGTTCTCGATGATAAGGATATATCCGCTGAAAACCTGCAGGCTGCTGCCGATACGATGCAGCTGCTTTTTCAGATTCAGTGCGATGTCCGTGCTGTGTATCTCCCGCGGGACGGCTTTCTGAAAAGCTCGCCTTACCCGCTGTTTCTTGCTGCGGATGCAAGGCTCCTGCTTCTGAATACCGAAGGCACTGCGGCAATGTATCTGGAAGGTGAAACAGCCGCTCCCTATCTGCACTACTTCGATCAGAAATATGCGTCCGGCTTCGACTGCGCGGCTGTCTACCGGTCACCGGAGACATTTCTGCTGGACTGGCAGCGACTGCTGATACCGCGCTGCCCGAACGATCCGAGTTTATTTTTTGCAATCACAAAAACGCCCAGCATTGTTATGGAAGCATCTCAGGACGATATCCGTGACCATATCAGCGATGAGCAGCAGGTGGGTTCCATCGCGGAAATGTTTAACCTGATGCTCCGGAATCTGATTCTCAATACGTCTTCCATTGCCGATTTGTTCTGGCGCGAGGGTGTTGACGATCTGCTGTATGCGCCGGAATACTATGAATACGGAAAAAGCATTTCCAAACATGTTGCATCGGAAAGACGCATTACGATGTTCCGAAATAAGCTGGAAGACAAAGAATCGGATCAAAGCAGCGATTTCGGTATGATCATGCAGCCCTATCCCGATTCAAATATTGTTCTTATCAATCTCTGGTCTGACGGAAGAATGCTGATCATGTACGATACCGAGGACGGCATCAATATCACGGTGATTCACGAAAAAAGCACTGTCAGCACGTTCCTTGCATGGATCAGAGCCATGCAGCGGTTCGGGATCATCACAAAAAAGGATGAGACTCTCCGCTTTTGCAGAGCGGCACTGCAGGCGTTTGAAGCCGAATAAAAGCAGTAGACCGGCTGATACGGCATCTCACAAGAATAATTGCAAGGATGAAAACACCGTTTCGCACGCATGCTCTTTTTCATAATATAATGAGGATTTTAGAAAGGCGGCTTGATTATGAGCAAAAACAAGAGTTCCAAAATGCGCAAATTATCCTTGATTATGGTTCTGACGCTTCTCGCTTCTGCCGGAATCAATGGGTATTACGGCTATCAGCTTTTCGGCAAGCCTGTGATTCCCGATTCAAAATATACCGAGTCCTCTGCAGAAGAAAAGGAGATTCAGGCGGATTTGGCGGCATATCATGAAAAACTGCAGGCTGAGAAGGAATCCGGATTTGTCTCATACATTCCCGTTCAGACTGACAGCAAAAATCTCGACGAGGTCATAGCCAACGAACAGGATTCCATGAATGTGCTGCTGCATATTCAGAACAAACTGGGTATCACTGACGCTGCCAACTCCTACAAGTATACCGGAATGCGCTCCAATGATTATTATGATACTTATACGATGCAGCAGTATTATAACGGGATTGAAGTGTATGGCTACCAACTGAAAATGACTGCAGATAAGTCGGGACGGTTGGTATCAGTAAATGGCATGCGCGCTTTAATAAAATCACTTGACACTGCGTCTGAAATCAATTCCAATGAAGCATACAATTATTTATTAAAGCATTTGAAAACGGAATACCAATTTTCACCGGATGATGTGCAAGTGGAAAGCCGCGGAGAAATGGTGTTTTCTGTGAATGATGAATTTATTCTCGGTTATGCTTATAATGTTCAATCCTTCACCGAGAAAATGGTTTTTGAACATTTCATTGTTGTCAATGCAGTATCAAAGGAAGTGTGCATTGACAGCTCAATGATTGCGGCAGAAAAAATCACGCTGAATTCGGATACCAATCAGCTTTACCATAAGCTGCAAGGTCAGCAAGTCAGTCAAACGCTTGATGTGTGGAAGGAATCAGACGAAGAATACATACTGCGCGATAACAGCAGAAACATTTTCGTACAACGAGTGAAATTTGAAGCGCTTAATAGGATGCTTTATAGTGAGATTTCATGGAATCCTCAAGAGGGTAATCTTGACAAAAAGTATGCTAATGCTGTGGATGCTCTGGCTAATCTTGAGAGAGTATATGATTTTTATCTGGATAACTTTTCAAGGATTGGCGTTCATGATAGTGAAAGCTCTCGCCTTGATGTATATGTTAATGTTAGTAAATACGAAAACAACGCTGCAATGGGACCAAGCGGAAACAGTTTGTATATAGGACCAGCAACTGATAACAATATTGTATATTCTGCATATTTAGATGTTATGGGGCATGAATATACGCATGGCATTCTTTATGATTACGGAGTTAATCCAGTTGATAATACCCCAGCAAATGCAATACATGAAGGATTGGCTGACATCTTTGGCGAGTTGATTGAAGACTATTGCGATGACGGATTCAATGGCAGCTGCAATTGGATTGCAGGTCCAAACGGAGATGGAAGAGATATCCGAAATCTGCAAAATGCCTCTCATGAATCAAGCAATGGATACCTACTCAGTTATGCTGATTATCAGAATCATGAAGATCATCGTGCTTCTACTCTTGTGTCTTATCCAGCATATTTAATGACGCATTCAATTTCCAACGTTGTTGAAGATGGCGATTCATTAAATAACAGCCAGTTGGCAATTCTCTTATATAACTCATTTCAGAATTTGACCAGCAGCACATCGTTTAAAGCCTTTAGGACTATTGTACAGCAAACCGCACTATTAATGAACGAAAACAACGAGTTAACTGATCGCCAATTAGAACGTGTGATAGACGCATTTGACAGGGTTGCTATTCCGCGTTCGGCATCTTTATTAAGCATGACACCGGATGCAGTGATCCGAATCACCGATACAAACGGCGTTCTATATAAAGACTATGACTATACGATTTCAAAATGCGACGAAACCGTTGTCTTGTCCGGAAGCGGAAAATCCGCGGATCCGTATCTGCATCTGGAAAACCGGCTCGCTCCGGGAATATACAATCTGGTGATTTACGATAAAAACATGGAAGGCGTAATCAGAGCGCAGGAGATTATTGTAAATAATAATGTCGACAACCCTCCGAACGGCTATCAGGAGTATGATAGCACCCCGACAATCAACACTGCATTCGGTTCTCAGGCAAAAGAAATCGTCCTTGCCCTAGACTGCTCCGGCAGCATGGAGGGCACTCCTCTTGCCGAGCTCAAACAGGCTGCCGACAGCTTTATTGATACGATCTTCTCGGTCAATCCCAATTCAACCATAAGCATTGTTCGCTATTCGGCAGAGGCTGACTGCATGATCGTCAGCAGCGATCCGAACGAACTGCACAATGCCGTTCATCAGCTCAGCGCCGGAGGGAAAACCAATACACGGGATGCCATTTCCGTTTCAAAAACGCTTTTAGACAATGCATCGTCACTGAAAAAATATCTGCTGATCATGAGCGACGGCCTCCCGACATGGGAGCCGGATATGCTCCAGGTATCCAAGATGATACAGGATTCTGAAACGCTGATCTGTTCGCTGGGCTTTTTCCATAATCTGGACAGTTCCAATCTGAATCAGGGAATAGAGTGCATGCGTTCGCTGGCTTCTCCCGGCTACTATTACAATGTTCAGGACACCGCAGATCTACAGGGCGTTTTCAATGATATCGCACGGCAGTTCGGCGGAGAGCGATATGTTCAGCTTAGGGTTGCCTGCCCTGTCGATGTGACTGTTCGCTACAACGGAGAGACGCTGAGCTCCGCGGACGGTACGCTGAATACCAGAACTAGCTTTGGCAATCTGCTGTTCGAGGGTGAAAACAACGAAATCAAAGTGCTCCGTCTGAATGAAGACGCAGACTATGAAATCTGCATTACTGGAACAGGAACGGGCACAATGGATTATTCAATTAGTTTTGCTGATGAAAACGGTGATTATACGGATATCCGTTCTTTTGACAGTATTCCCATTACCCCGCAGACTGTTATTTCCACATCTTCATCTTCGTCTCACAGATCTGTTCTCAATGTTGATTCCGACGGAGACGGACACTTTGATCTGTACTATTATGCAGGACAGAATAAAACCGCCCGTAACAGCTCTGATACCCGATTGCTGATTATCTTTGCTTTGTTCGTTGTATTTGTATTGGCGGTTTTTGTCAGTATTATCAGGCGAATCGTTAAGACGGTCAAGTATAATAAATACTGTCAGTCATGCGGTGCACGCATAATTAATAATGCGAATTATTGTATAAAATGCGGTGCAAAGACAGATCGTATCAAGCTGTTTGCACATCCGGATCCCACAGGGCGAAAAGCATCGAGGGCGATAAGGATTCTGCAGGTCACTGTCATCGGAATCTGCCTGGCGGTCACAGCATCCACTACGCTGATTTACCGTTCAGCTGCAAACACTGTTTATCGGCAGATTCAGCAGACAAATCTTTTGTCGGCATCGGTCATCTTTGAACGGAATGTATCCGACTCGGATTGGGCATGCAGATATCTGAACTGGGTCGTGAAACCATATCTGGATAAAGTATCTTCTGCCAACGAGAGCCAGCGAATTCATGAGGCACAAGCGTTTGCAATATATGAGGCGGTCAGTCAAATGAAGCTGGGGACCGCTTCGGAGCTTGCCGAAAAGCTGCTGGAGGATGCCGCTGAACAACAGTAATATGCAAAATAAAGGAGAGTCATACATGGGGAAACAATCACTGGGGGCAGTTGGGCAATTATAATTCGGGCGGTGATATGCTCGAGTATAATGATGACTGTGACAGCAATGTTCCGGTCAGGATCGAATTTCCGTGTCCGGTTACCGCAATCGATCTGGGCGGAAATCACTGCTCCGCGCTTTCCGAGAAGGGCGAGCTGTACCTGTGGGGATATAATAATGAAGATCAGCTCGGACCTTACCCCAGAGTGCAGGATCATCCAAGGGTATTAACGCTCTCCGAAAAGGTTGAAAAGGCTGCATTAGGCTGTTTTCACAGCGCTGCCCTGACCACAGGCGGGCACTTATTCCTTTGCTGTCACAAATAACGGTGAGCTTTTCATATGGGGACAAGAAGGGGCGGCATTGGGGTTTGACTCGAATGATCATGCTATGACACCTGTAAAAATCATGGAAAATGTCAAAGATGTCTCTCTGGCACCCACTTACAGCGCTGCACTGACAGAAGATGGACGCTTTTTTATGTGGGGGAGCAGTTTGTGGGGAGTCAATCTGCCCAGCAAGAGCGAAAACAGCATAGACATATTCCACGAACAACGGATCGGAAATGAAAGCCGCTCCGCCAAGGGGAAAACAATGCGCGTGTTATTGACAACGATCACCGGATCCGATATAATGGAGACAATGGCAGTGTCCGGATTCAAACGCTGCAGATGCGGCATCTGTTCCGGGTAAAACAGATACAGGATGCAGAGATCAACGAAGGCGGAGGAGACAGAAATGAAATACAAAACGCGCGGCGGAACAGATCCGCACGGAAAACCAAAGGTATATTTTACCGGTGCCGCAGAAGACTGCAACGCATCTTTTGAAAGGATCAGCGATCTGATCCTTTCCATGTATAATTGCGTGATCTATTATGAGGAAAACCCGTATGAGCCCGAGCTCACAGAGGAATTGCTGCTCGGAATGCAGCTGGTCGTAATGACTGTCACCAGCCGCTATACCGATCAGGATTCATTTGCGCACAATACTGTATTCCGGCTTGCAGTCCGGCACCATATTCCGGTTTTGCCGCTTCTTGAGGAGGCGGGAATTGAATCCGCATTCAACCGGAAGTGCGGAAATATACAATACCTGAATCTGAACAGTGCCGATGCGACTGAGATCAGCTCCGTCAGGAAGCTGAAAAATTTTCTGAATGCAGTTTTGCTCGGCGATGAATTGACGGAGCAGATCATGCAGGCGTTCGATGCCTATGTTTTTATGAGCTACCGGAAAAAAGACCGGAAATATGCCAACGAACTGATACGACTGATCCACAGCAATGACCTGTGCCGCGATCTGGCGATCTGGTATGATGAATATTTGGTCCCGGGTGAAAATTTTAATCATGCGATCGAAAAGGCAATGAAAAACAGCAGCCTGTTCACAATGGTCGTGACGGACAGCCTGCTGGAAAAGCCGAACTATGTTATGGATATGGAATATCCTGCCGCCAGAAGAGACAAGAAACCGATCCTTCCTGTCCTTATGACCGGGACAGACGAAACCCGGCTGAAGGGATGCTATGATGAGATTCCGCATCCGGTAAAGCCTGAATGTCTGAAGGAAGCCCTGCAAAAAGCACTTGAAAACATCCTGGAGCCGGAACGCGATAACAGTCCGAAGCATTTGTTCTTTATCGGTCTTGCCTATCTGGAGGGCATTTATGCAGAGGTGAATCACGCACGCGCGCTGGAAATGATACAAACAGCAGCAGAGCAGGGATTGACCGAAGCGATGCAGAAGCTCACTGATATGTATCTGCACGGGAACGGCGTTCCGGTTGATCATGAAGCTGCGATCGCATGGGAGAAACGGCTTGCGGCAGCCCATAAAGCCGGATATGATGCTGACGGCGATGCCGAAAGCGTCATAAGCTGGTTTAAAACGCTTTTGTCCGTCGGCGATCACACATCCATGTATATCGGGGAAAAGGCCGGCTGTCAGGCTTATGAACATCTGGCCAGGGAGGTCAGAGATTTCTTAAATCGATCGGGTCTGTACCGCCCTGCTCATTTTATCGTTCTTGCCCACCGGAAACAGAGCGAGATCCTGCTGAAGCACGATCAGATACCGGCTGCGCTCTGTCAGATCAGAAAAGCATTAAGGGAATCAAAGCGCTTCTATAAAAACGAGCTGGAATATTACAGTCTCAAGCCTGAGGATGCATTTTTAGAGCAGGCTGCGCTGGACCGCGGCACATCGCAGATCGCATACGGTGATATTCTGTTTGCAAAGGGCTGCCGTAAAAAGGCCTGTATACAGTATGCTCTTGGATTTGCGATGGTCAGGCAGGCTGAGCTGCTTGCCGGCGAACACGATCAGGATCCTGATATTCTGATGCAGATCGAAACAGAAAAAATCGCCATGTGTCAACGGCATATACTCAGTATCGCCGAAAACAGCATGATCGGTTCGATCATGACGAGTGATCTCACCGATGAGCCGGATGATGCGGAATCAGCCGGGGAAGCAGAAAACGATGATCTGTTTGCAGTGACCGATATCACGGAAAAGATACGCAGGGATTATGCAAAGCTCCGGACACAGTATCTTGAAACGAAATCGAAGGAACATCTGATCCGGTTTGCTTCCGCCTGCGAATCTGTCGGAAAAATGTATGCATCGCAAAAGCGTTATTTCAAAGCAATAGAAGCCTATCAGGAGATCACAGAGATGCTGGAGCCTGTCAGGAAGGCAGATTCTTATTTCCTTTTTCCTTATATGCTGATCCGGTATTATGCGCAGCTTGGCATTCTGCTTGCACGGACAGATGATCTGCCGGGTGCGGGTGATGCGCTTCAGAAATGCAGCACGCTTTGCAGAAGCATGGAATCTGAAGCAGACCGGATGACTGTACGCCGGTGCCGGTTTGCGCTGCATTATGCAGAGGGCACTGTCAATGCGATCAGCAAGGATTATTCAGCCGCCATAGAACAGCTTTTATTGGCACGCGAGGCTTATGCAGATGAGAAAACGACGCCGTCATTCCGCAAAGAAATGTTTGCGCTGTATATGGAACTGGGCAGCGTATATCAGGAATCGGGCGAATACAAAACGGCATTGAAAAGCTTCCGGACGGCGCTTCGGTTCAGCAGAAACGAAAAGGGCGGGTATTGGTTTGAAAGCCTGTCCTCCGGCCGGCTGCGAAAAATGCAAATCAACCGCCGGATCGCTGATCTGTATATGAAACAGGGACGCTGCAAAGAAGCATTCGGTTATTATAAAAAAGCGATCCGGCAGGCAACGATCGCGGCGCTTGAGCGCGACCCGGATTCCATGTTTGAAAAGGGAGAGCTTTATTCCCGGGCAGCAGACTGCCGCCGCCGGATGATCCGGGATCATGATCTGCATTCTGGATTCCAGATCAGGTATGCAGCGGGGATGGTATTATATTACCTGAATCAGGCAAAGTCGATCTATATGAATTTGTCCCGGGCTTTTCCGGATGTTGCCTGTTACGCAGAAAAGGTCAGTCAGATACAGACGGAAACAGCGCAGTGGGAAAAA
>CAMNJD010000218.1 GCA_946540705.1 uncultured Ruminococcus sp.
GCGAAGGACGAGAACGGCGGCGCGGTTCACCGCTGCCTGCACGGCGCCGCACATCTGATCGAGGATCATGCCGAGCAGGCAGGACTGCCGCTGATGTTCGCGGCCTCGAAGCTCGCAGAGGGCGATGAGCTGGTCACAAAGCAGCTCGCCCTTGACGAAAACGAAACCAAAATGATGGATCATATCGTCATGCAGATGGAGAAGGAGCGCGGCCTCGACCGCAGTGCAGCGATCGCAGATATGCGGTTTGCCTTCATTCTGCGCCTCTGCCGGGACACCGTCACAAAGCCGCAGGAGAGCCGCGAGCATATCCGAAGCCGCCGCATCGACCGCGTCCTGACCGGAAAATATACCGCAATCCCGATGTTCATCGGCATCATGGCACTGGTATTCTGGCTGACATTCAATGTGATCGGTGCATTCCTGCAAGGGCTGCTCGAAAAGGGCATTGATCAGCTCACATCAGCCGTCGATGCAGCGCTGACCCGCTGGCATGCAAACGATGTGCTGCACGGGTTCATAACCGAAGGAATCCTCGCAGGCGTTGGCAGTGTGCTGAGCTTCCTGCCGGTCATCGTGACGCTGTTCCTGTTTCTCTCTCTGCTCGAGGACAGCGGCTATATCGCACGGGTGGCATTTTTCATGGATAAGCTGCTGCGGAAAATCGGTCTGTCCGGACGCAGCATCGTGCCGCTTCTGATCGGCTTCGGCTGCTCCGTTCCGGCTGTTATGGCGACCAGGACGCTGCCCAGCGAGCGTGACCGCCGTATGACAATTCTGCTGACGCCGTTCATGAGCTGCACGGCAAAGCTCCCGATCTACGCATTTTTCGTCAATGCTTTTTTCCCGGGCAAGGGCGCGGCTGTTATGATCGGACTGTATCTGCTCGGCATTCTGACTGCAATTCTGATCGCGCTGCTCTATAAAAGGACGCTGTTCCGCGGCGAGGCGGTGCCGTTTGTCATGGAGCTTCCGAACTACCGGCTGCCGGGACTGCGGAATGTTTCTCAGCTTCTCTGGGAGAAGGCAAAGGATTTCCTCCAGAAGGCGTTTTCGGTCATTCTGATCGCAACGGCGGCAGTCTGGTTCCTCCAGCATTTTGACATGCATCTGCATATGGTCGATGATCGGGAGCAGAGCGTTCTGGCCGCACTGGCCGGGATACTGGAACCGGTCATGAAACCGGTCGGACTCGGTGACTGGCGGCTGATCGTGTCGCTGATCAGCGGATTCATGGCAAAGGAAAGCGTTGTTGCAACGATGAAGGTTGTATTCACGGGCGGTGTTTCTTCTGCGATGAACAGCATCACAGCAGCATCTATGCTGGTGTTCTCGCTGCTGTATACACCGTGTGTGGCAGCCGTTGCAGCAGTCAAGCGTGAGCTCGGTGCAAAATGGGCAGTGACAGTCGTGATCTGGCAGTGTGCGGTGGCATGGGTCGCGGCACTGGCAGTGCGGCTGATCGGAATGATGATCGTGGGGTGATGCAGATGCAGTGGATTGATGTGATCCTGCTGATTCTGATTGCGGCAGCGCTCTCTGCGGCGGCAGTGAAGTGCCTCCGTGACAAAAAGCGCGGCCGGCATAGCTGCGGCGGAGACTGTGCGTCCTGCGGGCAATGCACGGGCAGACGCTCATGAAGGAAGGATTGCTGGTGCTGCTTCTGACGGCATTGCTCGGAGCAGCGCTGTACCTGACGATCCGGAAGCTCCGGCGCGGCGGAGGCTGCTGCGGGGAGCATGCCGCGGCGGAAAAGCGCGTGCAGCCGGCCGACCGGAACAAGGCACATTATCCGTTCCGCGCAGAGCTGGAAATCAGCGGCATGACCTGTCAGAACTGTGCCGTGCGGGTCGGGAATGCGCTCAATTCGCTTGAAGGAGTATGGGCGCATGTGGATCTGAGCAGCAAAACCGCAAAGCTGCTGCTGAAGGCTGAGCCGGATGAACGGCAGCTCTGTCAGGCGGTCGCCCGGGCGGGCTATGCTGCCGCGATGAAGCACAAGAACTGACAGAACATGCACGGCGAATCTAGGGCGTGTTGACCGTAAACTTTGGAAAGAGTCTGATCAAAACTCCAATACCGTCCGGCGGGTTGACTTTTTCTGCGATTTCCGGTATGATATAAGGGAAATGACACCGAAAGGAGCGGGTTCAAATGACCACAAAAGAACGGGTACTGGCACTGCTCGAAGCGCACAGAGGCGAGAGCCTCTCCGGTGAACAGCTTGCTGCGGCACTTTCTGTCTCCCGCAATGCCGTATGGAAGGCTGTGACAGATCTGCGTGCGGCCGGCTACCGCATTGATGCTGTCACAAATAAGGGCTATTGCCTCTCGGAAGAAAACGACATGCTTTCTGTGCAGGGCATCACGCCGCTGCTCAGCGAAACTGCAAGGCCGTTCGCGCAGGATCTGCATGTGCATGACGAGCTGGCTTCGACCAACCAGACCGCCAAGGAGCTTGCACTCGCCGGCGCTGCGCACGGTACTGCGGTCATTGCGGCGCGGCAGTCGCAGGGACGAGGACGCTATACGCGGAGCTTTTTCTCCCCTCCCGGCGGCCTCTACATGAGTATTGTGCTGCATCCTGACAAGCTGCAATTTGCACACATCACAACTGTGACCTCATTTGCGGCGGTCGCAGTCTGTGAGGCGATCGAAGCGGTTTCGGGCAGGAAACCGGGCATCAAATGGGTCAACGATATTTTTCTGGACGGCAAAAAGGTCTGCGGTATCCTGACGGAGGCGGTTACGGATTTTGAGAGCGGCTGCCTTGGCTGGATCGTAGTCGGCATCGGCATCAATGTCACGACACGGGAGGAGGATTTCCCGCCGGAGCTGCATGGGATCGCAGGATCT
>CAMNJD010000219.1 GCA_946540705.1 uncultured Ruminococcus sp.
CGAAATTTGTCGAAGCACCGGTCAGGGCGGGCGCAGTGCTCGGCGAGATCGCATTTTACAGCGGAGATACGCTTTTGTATGAGTCGCCGCTGACTGCGGCGCAGGCCGTTCCGCGGCGCAGTCTCGGCGAAACGCTGCGAATGCTTTTGGACAATTTGTTCAAATGAACGAGCGAAATTTGGCAGTATTGCCAAAAAAGATAAAAGCGCTTGCAATCTTTGCGAAACTATAGTAAAATAGAGAAGTATAGGTGATACTGTCGCCTGAGCGCGGCAGTATGCCTGTCCCGCCGCTGAACCGATCCCCGGCAATGCGGCAAATACAGAGTGTGGAGGATGTAAGAAAAATGGCTTTGAAGCTGAATACAAGCTATCTGTCGGCATTTCTCGGCGAGGACGAGCTCAACGGCATTGCCGTGCAGACAGAAGCTGCGGCAAAGGTGCTGCATGACAAAACAGGCCTCGGAAATGACTTCCTTGGCTGGCTGACGCTCCCGACCGACTATGACAAGGCGGAATTCGCCCGCATCAAGGCTGCCGCTGCGCGCATCAAGGAGCAGGCAGACGTTCTCATCGTCATCGGCATCGGCGGCTCCTACCTCGGCGCACGCGCAGCGATCGAGCTGCTGAAATCGCCGTTCTACAACAACCTGAAAAAGGATACGCCTGACATCTATTATGTCGGCAACAATATCTCCCCGACCTATCTCAATGAGGTTCTGTCGATCTGCGAGGGCAGAGACATCGCTGTCAATGTCATCTCCAAATCCGGCACGACCACCGAGCCGGCTCTTGCCTTCCGCATCTTCAAAAAGCTGCTCGAGGACAAGTACGGCAAGGATGAGGCAAAGAAGCGCATCTACTGCACGACCGACAAGGCACGCGGCACCCTGAAGAATCTCGCGGATGCCGAGGGCTATGAGAGCTTCGTCATTCCGGATGACGTCGGCGGCAGATTTTCTGTCCTGACCGCCGTGGGTCTGCTCCCGATCGCCGCAGCCGGCTGCGATATCGACAAGCTCATGGCAGGCGCAAGAGCCGCACAGGAAGCCTACTGCGCACCGTTTACCGAGAATGACTGCTACAAGTACGCTGCACTGCGCAATATCTTCTACCGCAAGGGCAAGGCGGTCGAAATGGTCGTCAGCTACGATCCCTCCATGCAGATGATGAATGAGTGGTACAAGCAGCTCTACGGCGAGTCTGAGGGCAAGGACAACAAGGGCCTGTTCCCCTCCTCCGCAATCTTCTCGACCGACCTGCACTCCATGGGACAGTACATCCAGGACGGCTCCCGCCTCCTGTTCGAGACTGTCATCGACATCAAGCAGCCCAAGCAGGATCTCTTCCTGGAGGCTGATGCCGAAAATGCCGACGGCCTCAATTTCCTGACCGGTCAGAACATGAGCGTCGTCAACCGCCGTGCGCTCGAAGGCACCATCCTCGCACATACCGAGGGCGGCGTCCCGAACATCGTGCTGGAGATGGATGACACCGCTGAGGAGTCCCTCGGCTGGCTGATCTACTTCTTCGAGAAGGCATGCGCAGTTTCCGGCTATATGCTCGGCGTCAACCCGTTCAACCAGCCCGGCGTCGAAAGCTATAAGAAAAATATGTTCGCACTGCTCGGCAAGCCCGGCTATGAGGACATGAAAGCAGCACTTGAAGCAAAGCTGAGCTGATCCGCACAGCAGCAAAACCATTTGACTCACGGTTCCCAAAATCCATGCAGTCCGGCTGACTGCACCTGAAATGCCGGAAGCCGGACGCACGAATTTTTAATAATGAAGGGAGAATTCACTATGATCCAAGTAATTACCGGTAAAAGAGGCTCCGGCAAGACCAAGATCCTGCTGGGAATGATCGACGATGCCGTCAAGGCATCCAGCGGTGACATCATCTGCATTGAAAAATGCATGAAGCTCACCTACAGCGTCAACCACAAGGTTCGTCTGGTCGATGCAGAGCGCTACAACATCAACGGATTCGATATGTTCTATGGCTTTGTTGCAGGCGTTCTCGCCGGCAACTACGATATCAAGGAGGTCTTTGTTGACGGAATCCTGAAGATCGGCGGCAGAAACTATGACGAGCTCGGCGCGCTGCTCGAAAAGCTGGACATCCTCACCGGTGATGATGTGCATATGATCTTTACAGTTTCCGAGGATAATGACAGCCTGCCCGAGGCTGTGCTCAAATACCTGATTCCGCAGGCAGACTGAGCGAAATTTTGGCAAGAATCGCCACAATTCCAAACAGAAGATTGACAAAGCGCCGCGTTTTTGGTATAATCATTCTGTAATGCTCTGTGCAGAATGACGTCCGCCTCAAACGCGCGCGCCTATTCAGAAAGGCAGGTTACGCTTATGCAGGAGGCCTCTGCGGATTACCGGATCTCGATCCGGTCGCTGCTTCTGCGTCCCGATGAAACACGGACTGTTTTCAAAGAGATCGACCCCGATACCGCACAGTCATACGGTCTGCCGTGTCAGGCGGCACCGACTGTTGACGGGCTGCTCGAAAACCGTGCGGGTGTGCTGATGTTCCGGTATACCCTGCGCTGTGTTCCGATGCTGGAATGTGACCGCTGCCTTTCCCCCGTGAACGAGCCCGTTGAGGAGACATTTACCCATGTCATCGTCACGGAAACTGCGTCAGAGCAAAACGACGCCGAATACCTGTTGGCACCGGATGCGATGCTGGATCTCGCAGAAGTCGCTATGACGGATCTCCGTCTGTCGCTGCCGACAAAAACACTCTGTAAGCCCGACTGCAAGGGACTCTGCCCCATGTGCGGACAGAACCTCAACGAAGGGACATGCAGTTGTGAATCTGCGAATATCACACTGGATTATCAGTAACCGGCAGTCGTAGAATCATTTTTGGTAAAATCAAAGCAAGGAGGTGCCGACAATGGCTGTACCGAAGAGAAAAACTTCCAAGGCAAGACGCAATACCCGCCGCTCCGCTGTCAGCAAGCTGGAGATGCCCGCAATGAGCAAGTGCTCCAACTGCGGCGCGATCAAAGCGCCCCACAAGGTTTGCAAGCAGTGCGGTTACTACAATGGCGTTGCAGTCCTCAAGATTGAGGAGGACTGATCGCTCAAAGCGATTGCAGAGAGGGGAGAGGGACGTTTGGTGCTTCTCCCTTTTTTGTTTGCGGATGCGCCAGAAGAACAGCGCTGCCGCAGGTACGGAATGACTGCGCGTCATGCGGTATCCCCGGCGATCGCAGGGATGCAGTTCCCCGCATCCGCTCAGTCAGACGGAAAGGACGGAAACCGGCGCTATGATCGAAATAACCGAAATTACTGCCGGCTCTCCGGCCGCGAAAGCCGGGATCCGCGCCGGCGACTGCCTCATCGCAGTCAATGACACCGTCATTCACGATGTGCTTGACTACCGCTTTGCGATCACCGAAAAGCACCTGAATGTGCGGTTTTTCCGCGAGGGCGAGGAGCAGTCCGTGCTGATCCGAAAGGGCGAATACGATGACCTCGGCCTTAACTTCGCAACTGCGCTCATGGACGAAAAGCGCACCTGCGGCAATCACTGCATCTTCTGCTTCATCGACCAGAATCCCAAGGGAATGCGCGATACGATCTATTTCAAGGACGACGATGCGCGGCTCTCCTTTTTACAGGGCAGCTATATCACCCTCACCAATCTGACCGATGAGGATGTTGACCGCATTATCAAAATGCATATGACAGTCAATGTTTCCGTGCAGACAACTGAGCCCGATCTGCGGAATAAAATGCTCGGCAACAAGAAAGCCGGCGAATCCCTGCGGCACCTCTGGCGCATGGGGAAGGCCGGCGTTTCTATGAACTGCCAGATCGTGCTCTGCCCGACATGGAATGACGGCGACCACCTGCACAAGACCCTCGCAGACCTCTTTTCGCTCGTACCGGCAGTCGAAAGCATTGCGGTCGTTCCCTTTGGCATGACCCGGTTCCGGCAGCATCTCTGCCCGATCCCCGGATTTACCGTTGAAACAGCGCGGGAGGCCGTCGAACAGATCGAGGCGGTGCAGCGCTGGAGCCTCAAGGAACACGGACGGCGCATCGTCTATGCCTCCGATGAGCTGTATCTGCTTGCGAAGCTGCCGCTGCCCGACGATGAAGCCTATGAGGGCTACCCGCAGTACGAAAACGGCGTCGGCATGCTGCGCTACCTCATGAATGAGTTTTACGACGCGCTGGAGGATGCCGAATATGACGGAGATGCGCGGTTTCTCACAATCGCGACCGGCTCCGCGGCGGCACCCTTCCTCGACAAAATGATGCGCGACCTCGAAGCAAAATTCCCGCAGGTACACTGTCAGGTCATCACGATCCTCAACGATTTCTACGGGCATACCGTGACCGTTGCGGGACTGCTCACCGGGCAGGATCTGCAAAAGCAGCTCGCCGGACGCGACCTCGGCAGCGCGGTGCTGCTGACCGAAACCTGTCTGCGGCACGATGATGTATTCCTTGACGATATGTCAAAGGAGGCGCTCGAACAGGCACTCGGTGTCCCGGTCATCAAGACCAAGGTGGACGGCTATGTGCTGCTTGATACTGTGCTTGGGTATTCCGAAGGAATCTAAGGAGAAAACACAATGACGGATCAGATTTATCAAAAGCATATCCGGAAGGAAACCGTTATGCGGATCGCTTCCGCAGTGCTGCTTGTGCTGCTGAGTGTGTTTTTTATTCCGAAAATTATCCGCGAATGGCAGCGCGGAGAATATTATATGCTGATTCTTTACATCTTTCTCGCACTGATCGCGCTGATTCCGCTGGGCCATTGTCACGGAACAAAAAAGAAGTGGAATCGGCTTTTGCAGACCCTCGGCGCCGGAACAAACAGCGAGCTTGATGATCTCCTGAAGCATTATAATAAGCTCGATGATCTGCATTATGTCTCTGATGCCTATTACGTGAATTTTGAATATCTGTATGTGTGCCCCGCCGGAAATATCCGGACGGTCAGGCTGCTCAAAAACAGGCGCTTCGCAGACGAGAACGGCGTGCCTTATGATATTCCGTGCAGAGTCGCGATTAAGCATATAATCTCAAAAGGTCACAACGGCATTGACATCATTTTCTGCGAGTCCAGAGGCCATCAGCAGCAGATTTTTCAAATTCTGCGCAGTGTCGCACCGCCTGACTGCAAATTCAGGGACGGACTGAAGAAAATCTGAGAGAGGTGAAAACCGCTGTCATTCATGTGATATGGAGGTTTTTAATATGTCTGAGGAAATCTATCAGAGACAAATGCGCTCAGCAAAGATCGCACAGCTCATTGGCAGAGTGATCGTGGTTCTGCTTGTTTTCTTTGTTGTTTACAAAAGCATTCGCGACAAAGAGTTTGACTTGGGTGACAGGATCGCTCTCACCACAATGTTCGGTGCAATTTTCCTGATCCCATTGTGGCTTATTTATGGCAGAAAGAAAAATAAATGGCGTCGGATGCTGGGTAGTTTGAATATCCGTTCCAATGCGGAGCTCGATGCGTTGCTGACAGACTCTGTGAAGCTTGATGAAATGCATTATATCAATACGACGCATTATTTTAATTTTAGTTTGATCTATGCTATTCCGATCCGGTTTATCAAAGAGATTAAATGCCATGATCCATACGATACTGTTGATGAATCGGGTCAAAAATATACGGTTCCTCCGAGACTGTCTGTTTCGTATAATACATCACTACACCCATGGACGGATTATTTCCCATACTCGTCTGTGTATGCACGGGACACGATGTTTCAAAGTGTCTGTTCGTTCATTTCGGCTGCATATCAGAATAATCAGACCGGAGGAAACGGCTGACATTTACATGATACGGAGGTTTTGTATATGTTCAGAGAATTGATTGACAGCGAGCGAGAATGGAAAACCTTTATGTTCTATTTCGGTGTGCCGTTCTGCTCGGTCATTGTGCTTTCCTTCTGGGGCTTCAACCCCTTCGGGCTGCGTGACCGTGCGCCCCTTTGGGTCAAGGCGGTGCGACACTAAGGTGCATCACATAAGCCGTACTGCCTCCCGCTCCGGATTATCCCCCCGGATGCGCGGCTGTACGCGGTACCCTCTATATACGGTACAAAAGCCGCGAAATTTTGCACGTTTGCGTGCAGAATTTGAAAAACTGTAACCAAATCTTAAAAAATAAGGAGGCTGTTATGATTGCATCCCTCTCCTTTCTGGCTGATCTCGGCAGCAACAATGACGAGATGTCGGACGCCGAAATGGCTTCGTCCATGATTATTACCGGCTGCTTTCTCGCGATCATCGCCGCGTCTGTACTCTATTTTCTGTTCGCGAAGGTCACGCTTCCCTATCTGCAAAAAGTATTCCCGAAGCAGCTCAAAAAAATCGCTGAGGATTCAGTCTCCAATGAACGCAGTCAGGCTGCTGCCATGCACATGCAGATGCCGGACTTTCATTTCGCCGTGCAGCAGCGGATTCAGTTTTACCTCAACTCCGGCGCGAATCCGCAGGGCGCACTGGACTATATCAAAAGCATGAAAAAATATCCGCTGCGCATCTTTACCAAACAATACATGATCCCGTACCTCAATACCTGCGCTGCCAGATTTACCGGACAGCAGAACCGCTGATCCGGTGTTCTGCGAAAGAATGTGATACATATGTATGAGGATCTGATTAAACGGCTCCGGGCGCGCGATATGCAGAATTTTCGCGTCATTCTCGGCTTTCTTACTGTCGCCGAGATCGTTGCGTTTCTGATTGCCGGACGCGATTTTATGCGTTTTATCCCGATCGGTATTCTGATCGCGATCTATCCGCTCTGGATGCTTTTCAACGGGCTCAGCTCCGAACGGAAGATCAAAAGCATGGAGGCAGCCGTGCAGCTTCAGCCGGAGCAGATCAGCGCTGTGCTCGAGCACAGCACCCCTGTGAATGAGTATATCTATGTTTCCGATCAGTATGTGCTGAATTATGTCACATACCACGCTTACAGAGTTGCCGATATTCAGTCGGTCAGTCTGAGTCAGAAAACCGGCAATGACGGAAACCCCGACGGCTTTGTTCTGCATATCCTCTGCCGGACTGCGCTGAAGGACAGGATCGGCTTCGGCAAAAATGAACAGGATAAAGCTGCAATAATCCATGCGATTCTTTCTGCGCATTTGCAGCAGCAGGCATAAGCTGCATGCTCATCGGATATCCCGCGGAACTATCTCTATCATCAAAAAGGAGCAGATACTATGTCTTTACCCGTAGTCGCTGTGGTCGGGCGCCCGAATGTCGGAAAATCGACTCTGTTCAATAAGCTCGTCGGGCAGCGGCTCTCCATCGTTGAGGACACGCCCGGCGTCACCCGCGACCGCATCTACGCCAAGGCCGAATGGTGCGGCAGACAGTTCATGGTCGTCGATACCGGCGGTATCGAGCCGAAAACCGATGACCATATGCTCGAACAAATGCGCAGACAGGCGCAGCTTGCGATCGAGCGCGCTGACGTCATTGTCCTCGTCACGGACGTCCGGGCGGGCGTCACGGCCAACGATATCGACGTTTCCAATATGCTTCAGAAGTCCGGCAAGCCGGTCATTCTCTGCGTGAATAAATGTGATAAAATCGGTGAGCCGCCGATGGAATTCTACGAATTCTATAACCTCGGCCTCGGAGAGCCGTTCGCAGTATCCTCCCTCCACGGAAGCGGCACAGGCGATCTGCTTGATGCCGTCTGCGCGGAATTTCCCGCGGAGGCCGAAACCGAGGAGGACACTGACCGCATTGCCGTTGCTGTCATCGGCAAGCCGAATGTCGGAAAATCCAGCCTCATCAACTACCTCGCGGGCGAGGAACGCTCGATCGTCATGGACGAGGCCGGCACGACCCGCGATGCGATTGACCTGCCGTTTGAAAATGAACACGGGAAATATCTGTTCATCGACACGGCCGGCATCCGCAAAAAAGCAAAGATCACTGACGATATCGAGCACTACAGCGTGCTCCGCGCCTTTATGGCCGTCGATCGCGCACAGGTCGCGGTCATCGTCATCGACGCGACAACCGGCTTCACCGAACAGGACAGCAAGGTCGCCGGCTATGCGCATCAGCAGGGCAAGGGCTGCATCGTCTGCGTCAACAAGTGGGATCTCGTTGAAAAAGACGGCAAGACCATGCAGGAATTCACCAAAAAGCTCGAGCATGACTTCAGCTTCATGAGCTATGTGCCGTTCCTGTTCATCTCCGCAAAGACCGGCCAGCGCGTTCAGAAGCTCTTTCCGCTCATCAATCAGGTCGCGGAGAATAACGCCGTGCGCATCACCACCGGCAAGCTCAACGATGTGCTCGCCTATGCGACCGCGCGCGTGCAGCCGCCGACCGATAAGGGCAGACGGCTGAAGATCTACTACATGACCCAGGCCGGCACGCAGCCGCCGACCTTCGTTTTCTTTGTCAACCGCGCTGACCTGTTCCACTTCTCCTATCAGCGCTATCTCGAAAATCAGATTCGCGAGACATTCGGACTTGAGGGGACGCCTGTCCGCTTCATCGTCCGTGAACGCGGCAGCGACAAGGGCACCAAAAGCTGACAGCAACCGATCATTTTTGCCCGCAACCGGGCATTCTTTCAGGGGTGAATTATCTTCATGCAGGGAACATTTTTAGGCTACATCGTAAGCGTGCTGCTCGCAGCACTCTCCGGCTATCTCATCGGCAGCCTCAACGGCGGCATCGTCAGCGTCAGGCTGCTGAAGGGCAAGGATATCCGCGACTACGGCAGCGGGAATGCCGGGCTCACCAACGTTCTGCGGTGCTTCGGCAAGGGCTGCGGCATCCTCACGCTGGTCATTGACCTCGGAAAAGGCGCCGCTGCAATGCTGCTCGCTGAGTTCATCGGCAAGGGGCTCGGCTGGGCGCCGCTCTGGGAAAGCACAAACAGCGCAAACGACTTCCGCTGGCTCTGCTACGTCGCTGCGATTTTCGTCGTTGCGGGGCATGTCTTCCCCGTGTGGCACGATTTCCGCGGCGGAAAAGGCGTGCTGGTCGGTGTCAGCGTCTTTCTCGTGATCAATCCCCTCTCCTTTGTCATTCTGCTCGCGATCTTCGCGGCCGTGCTGCTGCGCTCCAAGTATGTGTCGCTGGCCTCCTGCGTCGCAACAGCCGCGGTCATCCCCGCGACATTCTTCCTCGAATATTACCAGCGCGATACGCGGCTGTTTTCGGCGATCTTCTACACCGTCATGATCACATTTCCCGCGCTGCTCATTATCTACAGTCACCACGAAAATATCGAACGCCTGAAAAACGGAACCGAGCGCAAGATCGGTGAAAAGAAACACAAAGCAGAGCATGCGGCAGAGGCGGATGATGCCCCTGCTGAAACTGCGACCCGCGATTGCTGGGAAACGCAGCCGATGCCGGAGCAGCAGGCTGCGTTCTCGCCCGACATTCATCTCTCGGAGGAGGAGCTCGAACGGCTGAAGCGCGGCAGGATTCCGCGCAGGGCGGAGGATCCGTGGTTTCTGTTCTTCGAGGACGGACAGTTTTTCTGCCACCGCAGCCGTACCGGCTTCTGCATCTACATCGCGGAT
>CAMNJD010000220.1 GCA_946540705.1 uncultured Ruminococcus sp.
TTCCAGACCATATCTCCGATTTTCCGAAGATGAAAAGATTCAGAAGAATGCGCTACCCGCTTTCTTTGCATCAGTGAATATCTAACCTCTGCCAAGGCAGGAGTCATTTGACTCTTACATTTTTTGTCTTTTTCACAGTTTATGTAGGGGTTTTTTTGGCATGTTTCACGAAAAATTAAATGGTGATGAAAAAATTGTTGCAAATTGTTAAAAATGTATGTATTGTGTATGGTATTCTAGGGGATGATACGACTGGATTTTTTGATTACGAAAAGGAGGCGTAATCACAAAGAAAAAAATGGAGGATGAATCGAAAAGTGAACAAGATAAACATTAAGCGAATGGCTCTGTTTATAGCCATGTTAATTGGTCTGTAATGCTTACCAGCAGAGGCATTGGCGGTCGAAAATCAGGCTAACGATGCCACGCAAAACCAAGCTCTTAAGATCGCCGAGGAGGATACTCCGGTTGAAGTTGTCGGAGAATTAGAGGATAGCCGCACTGCTTATACAAAATCTTTCCGTTTGAGTGACGGAACGGTGTCTGCTGTTGAATATGATTCGGATGTTCATTATAAAGATGAAAATGGAGAGTGGCAGCCGATAAACAACAGCCTAACGTTTGAAGATTCACAGGGCAATACTGGTGCAGCAGCAGAAGCTGCCAGCGCAGCACAGGAAGCAGCTCAGTATGCTGCAGCCGATGCACAGCAACCAGTATCAGGTGATGAGCAAAAGAATTTTGCCTCTCATGAGGAAACATTAAATGCTGAAAACGGATTAAATAACAACAGCAATGTGATACAAAACCCCTATCATGTTTCTGAAGGTATCGAAAGCGGAGAAAGTATTGACGCGCATACAGAAACACAGCAGCCTGCCAAAGAGGCGGAAAATCAAGACGCGAATATATCAATAGATGATGAGATTTTGACTGCTTCACAAAATGTGTCATCAGATGATATTGAAGAAACAGATGGCTATAAAACGGAAGCAGGAAAAGTCAATTTCAAATTTGCAAAGAATGCAAACCAAAAAAATCTTGTGCGTATTCAACAAGGAAAATATAAGTTATCCTTATCTTTGCAAAATAGAAATAGAAATAAAACTGTTGAAATCGAAAATACAGAAGCTCTTACACCTGGAGATCGTGATGATTTAGCTTCTCAGATGACAGCTGAAAATATCTCATCGTCTGTTATTTATAAAAATATCCAGGATGGCATTGATCTGCAATATGTAACAAGCGGCAGTAATCTGAAAGAAAATATTATTGTCAATAAGGCAAGAGATAATTATGCGTTTTCTTTTGAGATCAAGGCGAAAAACTTAGCTGTTAAACAGGAAAAAAATACGATTGTATTGTATGATTCGTCGACTGATAAGCCGGTTTATGAAATGCCTGCGATGTATATGACGGATCATAGCGGAGCACAGTCAGATAGGATTACATATTCGCTGAATCAAAAAAACAAGAAAAAATATACGCTTACAATCACTGCGGATGCCTCTTGGATCAATGCCAAAGAGCGTGAACTGCCGGTAACAATAGATCCTTCTCTGGATACCAGTAATATTGGATCTGGTATGGAGAAAACTGAAATTTTTAATTATTATGCAGCGCAGGGCGGGAGTGTTTACCATAACGGACATGGGTTCTTAGGATACGATAGCTCCGGCGATCATCTGTACAGACATATTGTCCAGTTTAAAAATTTACCATCACTTCCGCGGGGCAGCGTGGTCGCAGAAGCAAAGATATACTATGCTCAGTTGGCATATAGCACAACTGGACAAAAAAACCTCTGCATTGCAGCAAAAGAAATTCCATCTCATGACAAGCCGTGGAAAACAACACAAAAATGGTCAAATCTTCCTGGAATCAATACAATTGTCTTAGATTATCAGGATCTATCTGACAGCACCAACGGAAAATATGTTGGATGGGATATTACTGAACTTGTAAAGAAAAGATATAAAGCGCATGATAATGCATACAGCAGCTTTGCTCTTGTTAATTACGATGAAAGCAAGCTAAATAATAAGAATTGTGCAAAAGCTACCATAGATCAGAGTAATACAAATGGTCGTTTTAAAAATGGACATCCAATCCTTCAGATTACATATCGTGATACGAGAGGTATAGAAGATTATTATACGAACACTTCACAGTCGGTTGGTCAGGCCGGTACTGCATATATTGGTGATTACAACAATCAATTGACATTGATAAAGAATGATCTGACCAATAATGGTTCTGCTATGGATTTTGTGCTGTCCCATGTATACAATTCAGCTACAAACTATGCCAATTTTACACAAGATGCGAATATGCATACCAAGCGGTATACAAATATGAATATTGGCAGTGGGTGGAGATTAAGTATCCAGGAAACAGTTGTTCCGTTTACTATCGGAAAGACAAAATACTATATCTATAGTGATGGTGATGGTACAGAGCACTATTTTTATTACAATGAAAAAGACAAAAAATATGTCGACGAAGATGGACTGAATCTTTCACTCTCTTTCTGGACAGCACCGAACGGATATGAGTACATTACGATGCAGGATAAGAAGGCCAACCAGAAAGTATTTGCAAATGGATACTGGTTAAGATTCAGGATTCCCATCAGAATATCATTTACTTAGAGTACAATGGGAAGACATATAGCACCAGCGACAATGCATGGTCACCATTGCCGGAAACTGCAACGAGCAGACCGACAAATCGAGTAACAGGTATTGTGCAAATCAACAATGGTGCAGGTATCAACAGAATTGCTACTCTTACCTATGGAACGGATCATTACTTGTCTGGAATCAAAGACCGTTCAGGTAGGGTGACAACATTCTCTTATGTGACAGATTCTGTAACCGGTGCAAAGAATCTGACGCAAATAAAACATCCGGACGGAACTACTGCTGATTATAAGTATCAGGCTGGTGGATATCTGATCGATGCTTATGACGGTGAAGGTAAAAACGGCATAAAGTATGATTATTATTGGTGGCCGGTTCTGGGTATTCTGTATGTAACCGAATACAGCAAAGAAAATGGCAATATCATAACCGGTGCCAAGATGTCTATCGGCTATGGTGATACGCATCGCAAAATATTCCGCGACTACGGAGCTGATGCAAAAGCGGATACGGATGACGATATTATTACTCACACGACATTTGACAACGCCGGACGAACTGTCAATACCATTTCGTTAGATCGAACACGAACAAAACTGTATGGTGCGGATAGCTCTGCATATACAACAAATAATACGTCCAGCACAGGAAATGGCAAAAGTAATAACCGTGTAACGGCAGATGTTGCGATTGGACAGCAGGCCATGAATCGTCTTCTGAATTCCAGTGGCGAAAAAGGCAATGATGGATCTGCGGAAAACTGGACAGGTGCACATTCGGGAACAAGTACAGCCTGTGCCGTGCGAACAGATTCCACTCATGCGCGGACAGGTGCACGATTGTTCCAAATTTGGATGGGCGATAACGCGAATTCGAAGGAAACAAGAACCGGCAGTTATTGTCAAAAATCCCAGTTGAAGAGCAATACAGAGTACACCTTTTCGGGATATATCAATACAAACGCTACATCGCTGCCAGGTGATGTCTATGCAAAAGTTTTAGGAGCGAATGGTCAAGAAATTGCCAGGAGCAAGAGCATTGATTACAAAACGCCAACGGAAATTGAAGACGGCTGGGAACGACTGAGCGTTACCTTTACAACATCGTCTGCCGGGGCATACAGCTGCGGTATTTATGTAGAAAATGCCACCGGATTAACCCGGTTAGATGACTTTCAGTTGGAGCAGGCACCTGCGTGCTCGTCCTACAATATGCTGGAAGACGGCAGTGTGGAGTATGATTGGGCATGGTCTGGTGGCGCAGGGGTAAAAAAACGCGATCAGGGCAATGTACATGATGATTCTTATGCTATCAAGCTGACTGGTTCTCCGACGGGAACATCTGAGTTCTGGCAGACAATTCCAGTATATCAATCCTCGGATCATACTTATGTTCTTTCCGGATGGGCAAAGGCGAACAGTGTTCCTGATGTAAGCTCGACGAGCAATATGACTCGATTTTTTGGGTTCTATGCTAATGTTGTGTATACAGACGGCACACATGATGTGCATGTATTTTCGTTCAACCCGGATATCACAGACTGGCAGTATTTGAGCGGAATTATTGTTCCGAAGGCTCAGAATAAAATAATTCAAACGATATCTGTACACGGTCTGTACAACAAGAATGCCAATGCGGCATGGTTCGATAGTATCGCACTAAAAAAAGAACCGGCACAGACATACAAGTATGATAGCGAAGGCAATCTGGTTGCTGTCAATCAGAAGGGCAATACCCCTCTTACAAGTGTATACGCAGCTGGAACAGCAGATTTACAAACTGAAAAAGACGGAAATGGTACATATACGTACAGCCATGATCCAAATACGCACGATGTAACAGCAGTTGCCAACGATAATGTAAAATTGTCTCTGGCATACGACAGCAAGGGTAATACGACAGGTACAACCTTAGTTCATACAGGAACTGACACATCTATAGATTCGGCAAACAAAGCAATTTCCAGTACAGCAAAATATACCAGCGATGGAAATTATCTGACGAGCCAGACAGATTCCAGTGGAATTACAACCAACTATTCTAACGATGAGAATAAAGGTTTGATTACATCATCCACGACAGCCGGAACGACTACATATTATACCTACAATGCAAAAAATGACCGAGAGGATATGATCTACATTGGGGGCAAACTGGCTGTACAATATCTCTACGAGAACGGCAATCTGAAAACGATTCGCCGCACTGGATATCAGTCCGATACCACAGAAGCAACAAACAATTCGCAGAAAATCCAACAGGATTATAATTATACCTATGACTCTTTTGGCAATAAGACCAGTGTGCGGGTTGGAAACAGAGAACTGGCTACGTATGAGTATACCCCCAACAACGGCAATTTAATAAAAACGACCTATGCGAACGGCAATACTACAGAATTGGTATATGATATCTTTGACAGAGTAGTTGAAGAAAAGTATAATGGTACTGTCAAATACCGGTATATATACAACAGCGAAGGCGATCTGGCGAAAAAGATCGAGCTGGAACGCACGGGGCAGGAACTGAAGGAAGTCAACATTGTCAACTATGAGTATGACAGTCTGGATCGACTGATTCACAGCTCGGAAGAGCGCGTAGAAAATAATAATAAGACAACGGAAGTCCAGCGCAGTGAGCATATCTATGACGGTGAGAACCGGATTAAGAGTCAGAGCTGGTCTGTTGGCGGAGAAGCGGACCGTTCCGAAAGCTATACATATAGTGAAAAAGACGGAACACTTCAGACGATGAAGACAGCGAACGGAGAGAATATTTCGTTCGGATATGATGCACTGAAGCGACTGAAGACGATCAGCGGCAAGCATGGTAACAACAGCAGCTTTATCACACAGACCTACACCTACCATGACAGAGCAGGTCAGGCAGGCGGAAAGCAGCTGACAACCAATCAAATTGCAGACATCTCGTATTCCGGCATCAGCGATCCGTTCCATCTATCCTATGAGTATGATTCAAGAGGAAATGTCTCCAAGGTTTCTCAAGGATCAAATTTGATAGCTGAATATCAGTATGATGCATTGAATCAGCTGATATCAGAGAAGCTTCCCCAGCAGAGCCTGACTTATACATATACCTATGACACATGCGGAAATATTCGTAAGGTAAAAACAACAGATACCAAGAAGAACTCGACAACAACCAATACCTATGAGTATACGGATTCTGATTGGAAAGACCTGCTGACGAGCTACAACGGCCAGACAATCACCTATGATGCTGTTGGCAATCCGCTGACGTACAACAACGGCACAGC
>CAMNJD010000221.1 GCA_946540705.1 uncultured Ruminococcus sp.
CGACATCGCCGGCCTTCCGGCCGATCTCCTGATTCACAAGCGCAAAATGCCGCAGATTAAAGTGGATTGCAGCCATCCGGCCGAGCTTATGCTGTTCATTGAGGGCTGCGAGATGCCGCTGGAAGAACCGCGGATTGCGATACCCCCTGTCATCCTGAAGTGCCAGGCGCTCAACGACTTTTTGCAGTCGGCTTTTGCTGACGGAATTCAGCACAATACGCATGATCAGATCCACGCGCACCCGTTCCTCATCGGTCAGCGGAGCGGTCTGCGCGGTTTGTTCGGTCATATAGACCGCACAGGTGACAACCGCCATTACCCTTGTCACCACGCGGATATGCATAACCTCTACGCCCGGTTCGCCGCTGTCATAGCAAACGAAGCATTCACCCTTTCCGAGCCGTTCATGATTCACAGATTCATAAAAGCAGCTCTCACCCTTACAAATCCGGAACATTTTGCACAGCTCCTGCAAAACAGCATTCACCTTTTCCGGGTCGGAGCCTTCAGCAAGCTCTGACCCGGTCAGCGCATAGATGAGCTGCTCCAGCAGTTTATAGAATTGCAAATTATCCATTCCGATCTACCTTGCTCCATGTCTCTGCTCCGCCGTATGGCATCAGCGTTCAGCGAAACAGCTTCTTGTTTTCGTACATTGCACGGTCTGCGCGTTCAAAGACATCCTGAACACAGCAGTCGTTCCCCCGTTCAAATTCGGCCATACCGGCGGCGACAGTCACCAGCCCTGCGGCCTTCTGTTTTTTCTGTATCTCTCTCAGCTCTGCGAGCAGCTCTGTCCGCCGGTCATATTCCGCGTCCTGAAGCAGAACGGCAAATTCATCGCCGCCGATGCGGAACACGCGGCTGTGCCGGAATACCCCGCTGATCATTTTGCATGCATCCCTGATATATGCATCGCCGAAACGGTGTCCCCTGGTGTCATTGATGCGCTTCAACCCGTTGATATCGCAGACAGCTACAGCAAAGGCTTTTCCGGCATCTGACGCGATCTCCGCATTGAGCGCAGCCTCGGCCTGCACATACGCATGCTTATTGCCCGCGCCTGTCAGTGCATCGCGGTTCGCAAGATCCATCGCACTGCCGAGTGCTTCCCGGAAGGCGATCTCCTTCCGTTTTGCAGCATCAATATTCGTGACCGCAAGGATGAGCTGCTCAGGGTCATCCTCCTGCCGTAGCGCCGTCAGCATGACATACTGCGGTTCGCCGTCGAGCAGCAGGCGGTAGTTCAGCGTCACGGTGCCGTTTTCATCAAGGTTTTGCAGAAGCCGCTCCCGCTCCATGGCATGTGCCATCATGGGATAATCCTCCGCAAAAATATCTGTTTTCAGATTTTTCTGTGTATCCGCAAAGAAATCAGTGCCGCCCATCCCGACATTGAGCCGTGCATAGGATTCGCTGGCGCTGTACTCCATATAGGAGCCTGTCCGCAGATTCACAAGATAAATGACCTCATAGCGGCGGGCCAGTGCGCTTGCGATATGGCTGTACAGCTCATGGTTGACCGCAGCGGCGGCATAGCGGCGCATATGGCGCCCGATCCGGCGGATCCCGAGAAAAATCAGGTCACTGTCATTTCCGGTGCCCGCATTGATCTTCAGCGCATGATAAAGCATGCCCTCACCGGCGGAGATGCGGTAGTTGAGCGTGACAGAGCAGCCCTCGGAGAGCAGCTCCGTGAGGCGTTCGCGGTGCAGCATTTGCAGCACTCTGTCGCGGTCCTCATGCCAGATCTCCTGCGCAGCATAGTGCCGGACATCTGAAAAGAAATCGGTGCCGGAAGCGACTGCGGTGAGCTGTTCCGTGCCGTCTGCCGCATATTCCGTATAGCGGCCGTCACTGCGGCGCACCACGAAAATGCGCGAATAATCGCTCGAAAGCGCAGCGGCTGCACGTTCATACGTCATCCGGCCTGCGGCATATACTTCCTCCTCAAGAGGATTCATCCATTCTTCCCCCCGTCAATGAAAACATGCAGTCCCTTACGGCTTACGCGGCGGCTGTCCGTCTCCGTGCGTCCTGAGGATCAGCCGGAGAAAAAACGGTGTCAGCACAAAGATCAGCACATAGCCCACTGCAAAGCTGAGCAGAAACGATTTGAGCAGCGCGGGCAGATACGGCATCGTTCCGCCGTTCCGCTTTGCTTGGAAATACGAGAGCGTGACCATCAGGACGGTAATGCCGGGGGTATAGAGCAGATCCGCGATCAGTGATTCCGCGCCGCGGCGCTTCAGACTCCCCTGCGGCAGATTCCCGCAGAGGGAATCGGTCAGCGGCTTCATCGGCACCAGAACGCCGATCAGCAGGCTGACAGCCGTACTGGCGGCAAAGCAGATCAGGAATCCGGGCAGCGAAAAATGCCCCGAGATCAGATTGCCGAGCAGCGAGAGAGAAAAGCTCAGTGACACACCCATTGCAATACTCATTGCGCGTCCGATCTTTTGCACTGCTGCACCTCCGTTCATATGATATACTGATATACAGATTACTATGTACATTATAGCATAAGTCACATCAAATTTCAAGTGCTTTTGCACAAAAAAGCATCCGCATTTACACAAAAAAGCATCAGAATTCCGGAACTTTGTGATGCAGTCGGTACATATTCCGCCCGTCTGCGCCATACAAACAGCAGCCCTATACCAAATCTGAACGGAATGCACAAAACCGGCACTGCGGCATAAGATAAAGCAAACGGCAGTCAGCCGCAATCGGGAGGTATGAGATGCAACGTGCTTATTTTTTGGGCGGTGCTGCGCCCGCAGGCTTTACGACATCGTTCTGGCAGGAGCATGCCGGCACTTACGGCTTTTACTTAAAGGGAGGCCCCGGAACAGGCAAGTCCACGCTGATGAAGAAGATCGCGGCTGCATTTGCCGGGGAGCGGGTATCAGTCTATCACTGCGCCTCCGACCCGCATTCGCTTGATGCCGTTGTACTGGAGGAACGCGGCGTGTTCATCGCGGACGCGACCGCACCGCATGAGCACAGCACACCGCTCCCCTTTGTGACCGGTGAGCTGACAGATCTGGCCGCAGGGCTGAAATCGGAAAAGCTGCGGGGCGCACAGACGGAGATCAATGCTCTCTATGCGCAGAATCAGGAGGCACATGCACAGGCGCGCAGGGGGCTTTCCGGCATTGCAGACCTGCTCGACAGTGCAGCAGCAGCCGGAGAATCTGCGCTGCTCCGCGATAAACTCGCGGGCTATGCCGCACGCCTTGCAAAGCGCATTCTGCCAAAGGGAGAAGGCAGTTCAGAAGGCAGGATCCTTGAACGGCAAAGCGCCGCGGTAACCCCGCTGGGACGGCTCACGCTGCTGCCGGAGGACTTCGATCTGATCCTGCTGCGGGACGATGCGCTGGCTGCATCGCAGACCTTGCTGAAGCTGCTCGGAGCGCATGCCGCAGTCACCGGACATGACTGTGAAATCACGCATTCGCTGACGCAAAGCAGC
>CAMNJD010000222.1 GCA_946540705.1 uncultured Ruminococcus sp.
TACAGGAGACGATCTCCGGCTTTGACCACAAGCTCGGCGCGGTCGAGACGATTGACGAGAAGAAGAATTCCCGCGATCTGCGCGACGCGATCAACAGCGGCGTGCGCATCATCGTCACGACCTTGCAGAAGTTTCCGGTCATTTATCAGGAGGTAGACAGCGCTGCGGGGCGCAATTTCGCCGTGATCGTGGACGAGGCGCATTCCTCGCAGACCGGCAGCTCCGCAATCAAGCTGAAAACCGCCCTCGCCGATACCGAAGAAGCGCTCCGCGAATATGCGGAGATCGAGGGTAAAGCCGAGGACGAGATTGACCGCAATGATCCCATTTTGCAGGAGATGCTCACGCACGGCAAGCACCCGAATCTGTCGTTTTTCGCATTCACCGCAACCCCGAAGCCCGAAACGCTGGAGATGTTCGGCGAGCAGTGGGAGGACGGCACATTCCACCCGTTCCATATTTACAGTATGCGGCAGGCGATCGAGGAGGGCTTCATCCTCGATGTGCTGCGCAATTATATGACCTACAAGACCTGCTACAAAATTGCGAAGAATACGCCGGAGAATCCGGAGCTGCCGGAGAGTCGGGCGACCAAGCTCATCAAGCAGTATCAAAAGCTGCATCCGTATAACATCAGCCAGAAAACTGCGATCATCGTCGAAACATTCCGCGATACCACGCGCCATAAGATCGGCGGCAAGGGCAAAATGATGATCGTGACGGATTCCCGTCTTGCTGCGGTGCGGTATTTCCTTGAGATCAAGCGCTACATCAAGGAGCATGACTATTCGGATATGGATGTGCTGACGGCGTTTTCCGGCGCGGTACAGGATGACGGCGAGGAATACACGGAGAGCGGGCTGAATGTCCGCAAAGACGGCAGCCACATTGCCGAATCGCAAACAAAGGCGGAGTTCCACGAGAATTTCAATCTGCTGGTTGTCGCGGAGAAGTATCAGACCGGCTTTGACGAGCCGCTGCTGCACACGATGATCGTAGACAAGAAGCTGAAAGGCGTCAAGGCGGTGCAGACGCTCTCCCGTCTGAATCGCACCTGTCCCGGCAAAAACGATACCTTTATTCTTGATTTCGCCAACAAGCAGGAGGACATCCTCAAAGCATTCCAGCCGTTCTATCAGGAGACATTCCTGGAGCAGGAGGTCAACACCGATCTGATCTACCAGACCGAGAAAGAGCTTCTGGATTACGCGATCTATAACAGCGAGGATATTGCGGCATTCATCAAGGTCTGGGAAACCGGTCAGGACAGCGCCGCTATGGGCAGGATGACCAGCGTGCTGAAACCGGTCGCTGACCGCTATAACACGAAGAATCCGGAGGAACGGTATCAGTTCCGCAGAAAGGTGCGGCAGCTCATCCGCTGGTATGGCTATGTCACACAGGTTGTCCGGATGTTCGATGAAGAGATGCACAAGGAATTCCTGTTCCTGCGCTATCTGATTCATCTGCTGCCTGCGGACAAAGTGGATCCGATTGATCTGGAAGGCAAACTGAAGCTGGAATACTACAAGCTGCAAAAGACCTTTGCAGGCGAGATCAGGCTCCAGAACCTTGACGGTGAGTATGTTCCGGCAAAGCAGAAGGGCGCAGCCGGTTCGCAGAAAAAGAGCACTCTTGACGAGATCCTCGAACGGATAAACGAGAAATACAAGGGACAGTTCACCGATGCGGACCGCGTGATCATTGACGCGCTGCATCAGAAGCTGATGAAAAACAAGAAGCTCGCTGATTCTGCACGCACCGCCGATCCGACGATTTTCACCGAGAGCATTTTCCCGTCAGCGTTCGAGGCTGCTGCGATGGACAGCTACACCGAATCACAGGAGAGCTTTGCATCGCTCTTTGCTGACAGAAGCAAATTCAACGCGATCATGAGCGCGCTCGCCGGGGTGATCTATCGGGAGATGAGAAAGTCGGGAGGTCAGGCGGAGTAATCGGTTATTATTTTCTGCAGCAATCACATAAATACGTCATTTCCATTCCTCCGGGTATAAGGATAGCAGCCGTATACAAAGGGCTGCCTCAAAGAAACTATATATATCCGAAAAAACAAAAAAGCAGCGCCCGGCATTGCCGGGCGTTCGTCATGGAATCATGCGCCGAATGAGGGTGAGAATTAGCCTGAGATTATCGTCAGAGAAGCCGCTGACTGCCTTGGCGATTTCTGATATCAGAACCGGATTGTGTGTTTCCTCGTCAAAAAACTCCTTCGGCGTGACACCGAGGTATTCGCAGATCGCAAGAAACTCGCTCATGGAAGGCAGCGCCCTGCCGGAGGTAATACTCTGGATATAGCTTTTGCTGTGTCCGAGGTCAAGGCTCATCTGGTATTCAGATACGCCCTTTTTCATGCGAAGCTGCGTCAGCCGGCTGCGAAATTCTTCATCTGTCGTCATGGTAACACCTGCCTTTCCTCCCTATTGTAGTATATTTTTGACCAGAATGTTACCGATTATTTCATGAGAATCTATTGACAAGTACCGATTATTGTGGTATAATGTAGAAAACATTACAAATTTGAGGAGTATGAGCTAGAGTATTAAGTATGAAATCATGAGGAGGCGTCAAAATGAATCACAATGAAGGAAATCAGAAGAAATCCGGATTGCTTGTCCTGCTTGCTGCTGTGGTACTTTCATGTGCATTTTTGGTTGGCGGTTTGTTCTTTTATCTCGGAATAAAAGAAACTCAAAACAGAACAAATTCAACAGGTGCTGAAACCTCTCCTCTTTTAAGTGTTAGCGATACGCAAACTGCTCAAACAGAGGCAGATAATTCTAGCCGCACTGAACAAACAGCCACCGCACTAACAGGTGCTTCGGAATCAGTTGCCATTACAACAGGCATCGTATTCACACAAGCAACCGCTTCTTTGACCACTTCTACAGTGTCCGTCACGACAGCATCTGCAACCACGCCAATGACATCCGCAACAACTTCTGCAACGACATTCGCAGCAACAACGCAAACAACAAAGAGCAGATCAACGCTTTCCAATCATGAGAAGGGATATCTGTATAATCTGTTCTATATAGCCTGGTACTTTTTACCTGGAGATACCGGGAACTGTGAAATTTGGTTGGGAGACTTCGATCAAAACGGAATCGATAACATGATTATTCACTATGAAGCTTACGACGGTGGATATTACATCTTTCGGTATCAGAACGGAGATCTGAAGGAAGAACAAAAAACAACGATTGACACTGCTTCGTTAAAATACTGCGAACATCATTCAGAGGAGAACTTTGCATCTTTTTTATTGCGAACTGCTCAGAGTTACGGTTATAATGCAAACTCCGAAACGCTGATAGACCTCATGAGAGGATACGAGTTTATCGGTTATGTAAAAACAAAAGGTGTTAGCAGCAATTTAAATCTGCGTGCTGAGCCTTCAACAAAATCTGATATTCTTGCTAAGCTTCCGAATCGTCTGATGTTTGCAGTAATGCTTGGATTTGATAATTCCGGAAATCCGCTTCCGATAGATGATTTGGGGGAAAATGAAGTGAAGTGGGTCTTCATCAGCACATATTACAATGGACAATATTTGCAAGGGTATCTGTCAACCGATTATGTTACTTATCACAATATGGGTATTTAATCACCTCGGAAATTCGTTTTATATAAATATTCCTTTGTCATCCTAAGTGAAAGTCGGCTTTATCACGATATATTACAACGGACGGTATCTGCAAGGGCTTTCGTCAACAAAAAGCTGGAAGAACGGAATCCGTTTCAACATTGTATTTTCATTTTTCTTTATATGATGCAAGGAGGCTACTATGTTCAAAAGCAAAAAACACTCTTCTGATGACATCAGTTCTGTGCTGCAATCAAAAGAAAAAAATCCAACTTTCTACGCAAAATGCGTTGTTCTGGCAGTGTGTGCAGTCTCGATTCTGGTCGGAGCGGCTATTGGCGCAAAAGCACTGGGAAAAGCTATGAACAACAGAGGTCAGAATGCTGATATGTTGGAGGATAGCGTTTCGTCCTTGGGCATCACGGATAGCACAGGTGAAGTCGCTTCAACAACTACATCTGTTTTTTCAGATATGATCACTGATCAACAGATAGCATCGCAGGAAACTACCACACTAACAATGCTGACAGCCGAAAGCTGGAAGACAACTGAAACCGCAACAATGTCTTCGATCGCACAGACCAGTACTTTATCCGTCAGTACAAACGTGATGGAAAATAATACCAGAGAAACGGCATTAGCGACATCAAAAGCCACAGTTCAAACATCGAAAACCACTGCCGCGACTACAATAGCCACGACTTCAAGAACATGGTGGTCTCCGCCTGAATCTCAGACATCGTCAGAATTTAAGATTGAAGAGAAAACCGGATCTGCAAGACCTTTTTCCAGCAGTGAAATCAATAATTATCCGGAGTACAACTTAGCATTTCAGGAAATTATTACTCGAGATGGTTGGGATTCCGCTGATTTAGAATTCTTTCTGTGCGATCTTAACAGCGATGAAATACCCGAGCTGTTTATCGTGTCTTATAATGACATTATTAACCGTGATGAGATCTTTTATGTATACGCATTAAAAGATCAAGCTCCAATAGAGCTGTGGAGTGGAGGCGGTTCCGGCGCCTCGGGATATAACGCTCTTTCAATTATGAAGTCGGGTTACTTGTGTCATAGTTCATCATATGGCGGTTATGGCGGCAGCACCTATTATCAATATACCGGCGGAACAGCTTTGATTGAGGTAGAATCTGTTTCAATGCACGATGACATATACACATGGTCGTCCCCGGGAAAGGAAGACCAAACAATCACAGAAGAGATTTATAATCAAATTGATGCCTCATATGGTGACGTTTTATATTGAATTAATCTCAAGTACTCTTTATTTCTTAATGATAGCCAATATAGGTTTTCGTTGACAGAAGCAATCAATTATATCTATATCTGTTGAGAAGGAAGGTAATGCTATGAACGGTACAAATCAATCACCTCACGGATTGTTCGGCATGCCCTATGAGGTGAGATCATGATATTCAATTACCGAATCTATGAGAGCCATCCTGCAGCAGCTGATGTCCCGGACCCGGCGGTAATTGAACAACTGATTCAGCAGGCTTCACAGCTGCCGCCGAGGGTTGTCATTCGCCCGAAACAATCTGCTGTAAAACGGACCATTTCGCTGCTTTGTATGCTGGTATTGTTTGTCGCAGTTTCTGCCGTAGTTGCCTTTCAGATGGAATTATCCGTGCTCTGTGCTGTATTCATGATCTCGGGAGCAATTCTGCTCTATTTGATTCTGTTTCTCAGACCGCTTGTTCTGACTGCAATCCTGCTTTATCAGAAATATGCGCCGGAGCGTATGCGCGCGTCCTGTCTGTTTGAGCCTTGCTGCTCTGAATATATGCGCCGCTCCATCCTGAAACACGGTGCTTTCAAGGGCATTGCCAGGGGATTCAGACGGATTTCAAGGTGCCGTTATCCGAACGGCGGAACCGATGAACCATAAATCCAAAGGAGGTTTCACAATGGAATATACAACAATACTGATTGATCTTGCCCAAGTTCGCTCGAAAAAAGTTTTGCAGGAAGTGGATACACAGTATCGTCAGACGATTATTCAGTATGCAGAGCGGGGCTGGAAGCTATTGGGAATGTCAAAACCGGGAATCTCAAAATCGGCACATGTGCTCATTATTCGGATTCCTGAACTACGGCAAACTTGTCCCATGGAGAACCTTGCAAAAGTTGCTGCAG
>CAMNJD010000223.1 GCA_946540705.1 uncultured Ruminococcus sp.
GCTCTGCCCTCGACCCGCAAGCCTTTGAAAAGGCTTGAGCGAAACTTTTAATATGGGCGAAATTAAAACTATTTGTTTTAACTTTATTTTCCCGACCACCTAAAAAATTACATACCCGAAAAAATCTACAGTGAGGCTGCCTGGGTGCAAAATCGGAGCCGGGCACTGCCCGGTTATCACACATTATGCGGAAAAGTGCAATGGACTGAAAAAAGCCGCGGTTTGCCCGCAAAAGCGCCTTTTGCTGACCCCAAAAACGGTGAACCCGCGCATCGGCCTCTTTTGAGTGCAAGTGTAAGCAAGTCAAGCCGGTCATGAGAATATAGCTGTATCCGTGCGCCGTCACATGACGGCGCCCCTTGAAACAGGATACCGCGCACTGCCCGCCCGGTGCGGGCGCGGGATCAGCCCGAAGCTCACCTCCAGTGCGTGATCGACCTGCCGCAGAACCTCCTGCGGGATCTCTCCCATGCACTCCTTCAGCCGCTGCTTGTCGATCGTCCGGATCTGCTCCAGCAAAATGACACTGTCCTTGCGCAGACCGCAGCCTGACGACGGCAGCGAAATATGCGTCGGGAGCTTCGCTTTGTCCAGTCGGCTCGTGATTGCTGCTGCGATCACCGTCGGACTGTAGCGGTTGCCCACATCGTTCTGTATGATCAGCACCGGACGGATGCCGCCCTGCTCAGATCCGACTACCGGACTGAGATCCGCATAATATATCTCTCCGCGCTTTACCGTAATCATTGCTCATGCTTCCTTTCGTTTTGCCGGTTCTCCGGCTCTGTTTCCAGTCTGCCCGGTTTTTCCGCGCTTAATCATCCGGCAGACCTTTCTGCAATATCCTATGTCGATACATGCCGGATTGTGACTGCAAGGCACGAAGCATGCGGTTTGCAGGATGCCGTGATTATGCACAAAATATCAGTGAGCATCAATCCTTCTGTTATGCGTTTCATAGAAATCGTTTTGTTATATCAAATATTTTGTACGCAAACGTGCAAAAAATCGCCGGAAATGACCCTGTTATTGAACGGCATTTGTGACACTCTCTCCCGCATCTGCCGCTCATCCCCCCCAAAAAGCCATATGGCAATTTTTTCAGCGAAAGGCGGTCGATCTTCACATGAACAAAAACCTGAGCAGGCGCAAAGCCTTCTGCCGCTGGTATCTCGAACGCGGCAATGTCAGGGAGGCGGCGCTCCGTGCGGGCTGTGACCCCGCCCATGCAGAGGCAGACGGACTGGACATGCTGCGGCAGCCGGTCTGCCGTGCTTACATCGCGCAGCTCGCCGCACAGCCGCCCCTGCCCGTGCAGAGCCTTGTCATCGCAGGACTCTCGCGCCTCGCCTTCGGTGCTGCAAACGATGCCGCAAAGCTCGTGTTTGCTGCCGAATCGCTCACGAAGGAGCAGATTGAGCAGCTCGACCTGTTCCATGTCACTTCCCTGCGGCAGGACAAAAACGGCATTGAGATCAAGCTCGCTGACCGGCAGCACGCCATGGAAAAGCTGCTGGAATGCGCCTGTGCAGCAGACTCCGCTTCGGCGGCCTCGGCGCTGCTCTCGGCGCTCGGCGCGGACAGAGAGGAGGTGCATGCAGACGGCCAACAGGATCTCCCTGCGTCCGTTCTCGGAGAAGCAGAAAACAGTCCTGACATGGTGGTGCAGGCCTGAGACACGGAACCTCGATGCGATCATCTGCGACGGAGCCGTGCGCTCGGGCAAGACCACCGCGCTCGCGCTCGGATTCGTGTTCTGGGCATGTTCCCGCTTCTCCGGACAGAGCTTCGCGTTCTGCGGCAAGACAATCACCGGCATCCGGCGCAATCTGGTTCTGCCGCTCTGCGAACAGCTCAGGGCGCTGCGGTTTCACATTGAGGATAAGGTCAGCCGCTCTTACCTCGATATCACCCTCGCAGGCCGCACAAACCGCTTCTACTGCTTCGGCGGCAAGGATGAGGGCGCTGCGGCGCTCATTCAGGGCATGACGCTCGCGGGTGTTCTGCTCGATGAGGCTGCACTGATGCCGCGGTCGTTCGTCGAGCAGGCTGCCGCAAGATGCTCCGTCCCCGGCTCAAAGCTCTGGTTCTCCTGCAATCCCGATCAGCCGTCGCACTGGTTTTACCGCGAATGGATCTGTCATGCAAAGCAGAAGCATGCACTGTATCTCCACTTCACAATGGACGATAACAACGCGCTTTCTCCGGCCGTGAAGCAGCGCTACAAGCGGCTCTATCAGGGCGTGTTCTATGACCGCTTTGTCAAGGGCATCTGGGTCGCTGCGCAGGGGCTCGTCTATCCGATGTTCCGGAAAGAGCTCCATGTCGCAGAACCGGTTTTCCCGCCTGAGCGCTATGCGATCTCCTGCGATTACGGCACGGTCAACCCCGCATCGTTCGGGCTCTGGGGGCTTTCCCGCGGCTGCTGGTTCCGGATCGCAGAATCCTACTACGACAGCCGGAAAACCGGTATCCCGCGCACCGATGAGGAGCACTACGATGCGCTCTGCGCGCTCGCCGGCGACAGGGAAATTGAACAGGTCGTTGTCGATCCCTCCGCCGCCAGCTTTATCACATGCATCCGCAGACACGGAAGATTCCGCGTGGTGCCGGCGAAAAACGATGTGCTCAGCGGCATCCGCAGAACCGCCGACGCCATTCGCAGCGGGGAAATCAAAATCGGCCCCGCCTGCACCGATACCCTCCGCGAATTTTCCCTCTATGTCTGGGATGAACAGGCCGG
>CAMNJD010000224.1 GCA_946540705.1 uncultured Ruminococcus sp.
GCGTGACCCTGAACCGAGTATCGGTGGACGGCGATCAGTCCACCAATGACATGGCATGCATTATGGCATCCGGTCTGGCAGAAAATTCCGAGATCAAATCGGAGAATGAGGATTATGCCGCATTCCGCGGCGCGCTGTATACAGTCATGCTGAATCTGGCGAGAATGTGTGCAGCCGACGGCGAGGGAGCAACAAAGCTCGTGGAATGCGTCGTTTCTGATGCGGACAGTGAGGAAACCGCTGAGATCATCGCAAAGAGCGTGATTGAATCCAGCCTGTTCAAGGCAGCAATGTTCGGCGCAGATGCGAACTGGGGCAGAATTGCCTGTGCAATGGGCTATGCTGACTGCGACTTTGACGTTACCAAAGTCGATGTTGATCTTGCATCGGATAAGGGCAGAATCGCTGTTGCGAAAAACGGCTTCGGCGTTCCGTTCTCTGAGGAAACCGCGAAAGAGATCCTGCTGGAGGATGAGATTCAGGTACTCATTTCCCTGAACAGCGGCGATGCATCCGCCGTTGCGTGGGGCTGCGATCTGACCTACGATTACGTCAAGATCAACGGCGATTACAGAAGCTGAAAAAGGAGAAAGAAATGATGTTGCAGAAAATGGAGATTCCGGAAAGCATTTCAACTCAGATCCGTTCACAGGTTCTGATCGACGCACTCCCCTATATCCAGCGATACAATCACAAAATTATCGTTGTCAAATACGGCGGAAATGCAATGACGAATGAAGCATTGAAGGAAGCCGTTATGAGTGATATCGTACTGCTTTCTCTGGTCGGGATTCGCGTGGTTCTCGTCCACGGCGGCGGCCCTGAAATCAGTGATATGCTTCATCGCCTGAATATTGAAAGCAAGTTCATCGGAGGACTGCGCTATACAGATGCCGAGACTGCTGATGTCGTCCGCATGGTGCTGGCCGGTAAAGTCAACAAAGAGCTGGTTGCACACCTGACGCGGCATTCCGGTCAGGCGATCGGCCTCTCCGGTATCGACGGCGCATTGCTTCAGGCACGAAAGAAAGACTCAAAGCCTGATCTCGGCCTGGTCGGTGAGATCACTGCCGTCAATACCAAGCCGATTCTCGTCGCGCTTGATAACGGCTATGTCCCGGTCATTGCAACTGTCGCCTGCGGCCCGGACGGTCAGGTCTATAATGTCAACGCCGATACGGCTGCTGCCTCGATCGCAGCGGCACTCGGCGCTGAAAATCTGATTCTGATGACCGATATCGCCGGTCTGCTGCGTGACAAGGATGATCCGTCCACGCTGATTCCCTCCGTCAACATCAGCGAGGTACAGAACCTCAAGCGTCAGGGCATCATCTCCGGCGGAATGATCCCGAAGATCGACTGCTGCGTGGAGGCGATCCGACGGGGTGTAAAGAAGGCGGTCATCATCGACGGCAGAGTTCCGCACTCGATACTCGTAGAGATTTGCAGCAATGAGGGCGTCGGTACACAGTTCCTGAGCGTGTACTGATCCGGGTTTCATATTAAAGGAGTTATTTCAATGAATACGATTCAAATAACAGACCGGTATACAATGAAGGCGTTTGGCCGGATCCCGCTGGTCGAGGCGCAGGGACATAACTGCACCTGCACCGACGAAAACGGCAAAACATATATTGACATGGGCAGCGGAATCGGCTGTAATGTGCTCGGCTGGTGCAATGATGCATGGGTAGACGCAGTCTGCGGACAGGTAAAAAAGCTCCAGCACGCCTGCAACTACTACTACACGCAGCCGCAGGCAGAGCTGGCTGAAAAGCTCGCTGAAGTCACGGGATTTTCACGGATGTTCTTCGGCAATTCCGGCGCAGAGGCCAATGAGTGCGCAATCAAAGTTGCACGGAAATACAGCTCTGACAAATACGGCAAAAACCGCGGCACAATCGTCACACTTGTCAACAGCTTCCACGGCAGAACAATGGAAACACTGGCTGCAACCGGACAGGAAGTGTTCCACCGGTATTTCTATCCGTTCCCGACCGGCTTTGTGTTTGCAAAAGCCAATGACCTGGATGACTTGAAGTCGAAGCTCGACGGCACAGTCTGCGGCATTATGCTGGAGATGATTCAGGGTGAGGGCGGTGTCTGCGCACTTGATAAGGAATACGTACAGGCAGTCGCTCAGCTCTGCAAGGATAACGATATCCTGCTGATTGTTGATGAAGTGCAGACCGGCTGCGGACGTACCGGCACGTTCCTCGCGCAGGAACAGTTCGGCATCAAGGCAAATGTCACAACACTGGCAAAGGCAATCGGCGGCGGTCTTCCGATCGGAATTTGTCTGGTCGATGACCTCTGTGCAGACGTAATTACTCCCGGTACGCATGGCTCCACATTCGGCGGAAATCCGGTTGTCTGTGCAGGAGCAGTTGCAGTGCTTGATCAGATTACAGCCCCGGGATTCCTCGAATCCGTCAATGAAAAGGCAGCGCATCTGCGGAGCGAACTTGAGAAGATTCCGGAAATTGAAAGCCTCTCCGGCATTGGTATGATGATTGGCATAACGCTGAAAACCAAAGATGCCCATGATGTGATGCTGAAAGCAAATGACGCCGGACTGCTGATCCTGACTGCCAAGGAGAAGGTGCGGCTCCTCCCGCC
>CAMNJD010000225.1 GCA_946540705.1 uncultured Ruminococcus sp.
CTTTTTCTGCTTTTTCATCTGTATTTCAAGCGGCTTTTTATCACAGCCGCTGTTAGCCTGCTTCAGAAACGAAAACAGTTTGCCCCAGCCGCCGAGTGCGTTTTTCATTCTGACTGCCATTCTGACGAGACTGCGGAATCCCGGATGATTTCCCTTCGTGTCGGTGAAGAGGATGTATCCCTCGCCATGATCTGTACTGTAAAAAGTTCCGCTTTCGATGCCTGCGATGACAAATGACTTCATATATTCGGTCATTGCAGCTTTTGACGGAAAGAACGGCTTTAATCCGCCTTCTCCGGATTCATACGGATAATCCCAGAATGATGCACCGATCAGCGCGGAGATCTCATCAATCTTTTCATCTGATAATAAGCGTATCCTTTTCATTTGTTTTCCTTCCTCGTATATTTCCAACGGAATGCCGCCCAGCGGTCATTTACTTTCGGCAGCAGCATGGCAGACAGCTTTGTACGGATACTGCACTTGTTCATTTCCTCATTGAAGCGGTGTTCTTCCACAAGCTGAAAGCCGTTCACCAGATCTGCAATTTCCTGTCCCGAATCCGTACCGGACATGAAATGTGCAATCGGCAGTTAGCTTATGCAAACCCACAATCATATTATAGCATAAGCTCACGAAAATTTCAAGATATCTATGAAAAAAAGCCGCCCAAGAATGAACAGCTTTCTCATATGATTTCTGTACTTTTTTCTCTTATTGAGTGTTGATGTCAAACACACAGTAATGGTCTGATAGAATGGAAAATCTGTTGCAACTGGAAAAAAGGTTCTTTTGCGATGATTTCGTACCGCTTAAAAAAATACTCAAGCGTATAACCAGGTCATACACGAATCCGGGAAAATATAACGAAAAGCCGCTGTTACTTTTGAAATATTGTTGCAACTCAATATAATATTCTTCTAACAAAAGGATATAATGCAGGTTCAACTGTAATAATATGTTGTTCTGAATTATGTGCAAAAAAACAAACAGGAAGAAACCTCGAAATGAAGTTCCTTCCTGTTTTGCTTATAGCCGCTGTATAGGTCTTTCATATTAGTTTTTGGAAAACTTCTTTATGAGTACCAACTTATTGTCTCGCGGGACGAATATTTACGGCGCATTAGGATTTCCGGTTATGTCATACCAATTCGGTTTTTTGTCAGCAAGTGTTTCGACATAATATCGGAGTACCATTTGCGCATCGTCAGCAGCAATCGTTCCGTCTCCGCTGACATCGCCGAACACACTGCCCTCCGGCGCCAACGGCGGAGTATTGGGCTGCTGCGGCTGCGTCGTATCCTCTAACGGACAAAATTCAAGTTGCTTTTCGTTTGCATAGGCTTCAGCGCTGCTGCCGGGATAACCGTATATAACCGGCTTTGTGCCAGAACGAAGCCGAATTCCACTGATTAAACACTCCGAATTATAAACTGTGATTGTTTCGAGCGTAGTGTTATAGTACCAATCTTGATTTCCGAATCTTGTTACCGATTTAGCTAGTGATAATGTCTTTACATTATAGCAATCATAAAACGCATAATCAGCAACGCGTTTGATCCCTTCGGGAACATTAATGGATTCAAGAGATTCGCAGCTCTCAAATGCGTCCCGAGGTATTTCTGTAATATTTTTGGAGAATGTAATATGTTTCAACGCAGTACAATAAGAAAAAGCATCACTTTCAATCGCTTTCACACTATCCGGAATCACAATATCTGTCAATGCACTGCATCCGTAAAATGTATACGCCTGAATACTTTGCAGATTTTCAGAAAGTTTTATGCTTTTCAGTCTTTCGCAGTTCTCAAAAGCGCCATCATAATACCCGCCTTCTATCGTAACAACACTGTCCGGAACTATAATTTCAGTCAGATCATAACATTTCATAAATGCGGATCTGTTTATTTTTTTCACAGGCACGCCTTCATATTCAGCAGGAATTTCCATTTTTCCGGCAGCATAGGTATCGCAGCCGGTAACGATCGCATATCTAAGATTCGTATTAACATTTCCAGTCGGCGGAGGTGTAGTTGTTTGCGAACGCGTGACAGAGGTTCCGTTTTTCCAGTTTTCTTCCAGTTCGGATGCATAACCGTCACGAATGACAATAGTCAAATCGCTGACCTCCGCAGCATGAACGTGTGCAGCGCGGCTGAAATCCTCCGCAGGCAGAAAATGTATGTTTGCACAGATTCCAAGCAACGCGGCCATTCCGGCAGCTACCAATTTGCGCAATTTCATAAAAGCCTCCTTTTGCGTCAAAAGCGGATGATTGATAGGACTATTATACCATAAAGGCAAGGAAATGTCAATACAATTATTGTGAACAATCTATAAATTATACACGGGCAAAGGGGACGTTTGCAGAAAAAATGCCCAAAGATGATCGAAAGTGCTGTGCTGATCGCCGAAAAGCTGATAAACGAATAATTCCACAGTTTCGGATGGAAATCGCCTGATTGCATTCTAACATGTTTGTCCTGAACAGACAATCACATATTCTCTCATTCGCATGACGTTTTCTTCCTGAAAACAAGCAGCGATACACAAAGGTGTGTACCGCTGCCGAAAAAGTTTTTATGATTTCTCGCTGATACTGAAGGTACAGGCAGCCGCATCGCTGCCGTCGGTCAGCGTCAGGGCGCCGTTTGCCGCAGCGGTGAGGTATCTGCCGGGATCGGATACGCTTTCAAAGGAAACCTGCTTGCGGTCAGAAAGGCCGGTCACCGTGCGGAATGTCGCACGCTTCAGGTCGTTCTGCTGAATCGAGGTCTGCTGCGCAAGCACTGCGCCGCTGCCGTTTGCATTGACGGTCACATACAGCCCTGTCTTGTTCTCGGATTCGATCGACACATAGGTCGGATTCTCCACATCGAACAGGCCGGGAACGATCACCCATTCGGTGTCATGCGCAGTCAGATTCTGCATCCCGAAGCCGAGCGCGACATTTGTGTACGGGTAAGCATTGTCATTGATCGAATTGGTGAATGCCGCGTGACCAAGCAATGCGCCGTTCTGATTGCTGATTGTCGAAACGGTTCCGCCGATGCCTGCCGTGGTCTCCTCCATTTTCAGGATTCTGCCGCTGCTGTCAAAATGCACCTCACAGATATTCGGGCTTCTGCGATAACCGTTGCCCTCAGGCAGCGCGCCGTTGTGATAGATCATGTAGGTCTTGCCCTTGAAATCGAAGATGCCGCTGTGGTTGGTGTTCGAGGTCGCGTTGCACTCAAAGATCACGCCGCCGAATTTCCAGTCGCCCTTCAGCAGATCGGTACAGGTGGAGTATGCCATCTGCTCGCGCCAGCGGTAGGCGTAGATCAGATAATAGTCGCCGTGATAGGTGCCGTCAGCATTCTGCCGGCGATAGAGCCACGGTGCTTCGGTATACATATTCATGCCCCTGCCGCGGTAGAAGACATCGCCGTTTGTGCCTTCGCCGCCGAAGGTGATTCTGCCGTCGCCGTTGAGGTCGCGGACGCTCACCATATCGTCATTGAGCTCGCAGATATAATATCTGCTGTTGCCCCATGCAAGATAGCGGTGCTCCTGACCGTCCTTGCCTTTCTCAACCCATACGGTCGGATCAATGTCATCCCAGTTGCTTGACTGATCGTTTGTCAGCGTGCCAGCAACGACCGGATGCCCGATATCACGGAACGGGCCTTTCGGGGAATCCGCCACAGCAACACCGATTGACTGCTTGCCCTGTGCGGTTCTGTCCCATGAGCAGAAGTAGAGGTAATACTTGTTATTGTGCTTGACGACCTGACTTGCCCACGCGCTCTTTGCATCG
>CAMNJD010000226.1 GCA_946540705.1 uncultured Ruminococcus sp.
GCTGTGCCGACAGATCACCGCTGAATTCGCGGATATACTGCTCCTCCAATGTGACAGGGCGCAGACCAAGCGCTGACAGCTCGTTTGATGACATGGCTGCAAATTCCTGCCTGCTCCATTCGTGTGAAATGACACCGTTTTCAAGAAAGATAACGCGGTCAACCAAGTCCCTGAGATACCAGAGCCGATGCTCGGAAATGACGACGGTTTTCCCCTGTGCCTTCCATTTTCGGATGACCTCTGCCAGTTCACAGATCGCATTCCAGTCCAGATTCGAGGACGGCTCATCCAGCAGCATGATCTCCGGCATCAGCGCGGATACACTTGCACAGGCGATCTTCTGTTTTTCACCGCCGGAAAGCGCAAACAGGCTCTTGTTCAGCAGGGGCGTAAGGGCAAACTCTTTCGTCACATCGGATTTTCTGCGCAGGATCTCCACAGGCGGTATGCCGATATTTTCTGTACCGAACGTGATCTCGCCGTCCGTATCAACCGAGAAAAACTGGCTGCGCGGATTCTGGAACACCGTCCCGACAACGCTCGCCAGCTCGTACAATTCTGTTTTTGCAATGTCCTGTCCGCTGACAGTCACACTTCCGGAAAGCTCACCCTTGTAGTAATGCGGAATCAGCCCGTTGATGAGCCGCAGAATGGTTGTTTTGCCGCAGCCGGATGCACCGCAGAGCAGCACCGTTTCTCCGTCATGGATTTGCAGTGAAAGGTCATGCAGCCCCGCATCCGCTGTGCCCTTGTAGCTGAAATTGACATTTTTGATCTCGATCATGGCTTACCTCAGATATTTGACCGCGATAAACAGTCCGACAAACACAGCGAAGATCCCGATCGTCACCCAGTCCGCCGCTTTGAGCCGCAGCTCATAGGGACTGGTGCGCTTCACCGGAGCGCCGAGCCCGCGTGTGACGGCAGCAGCCGATAGCTCCTCGCCGATGCTGACGCAGGAGAACAGCAGCGGAATCATACGGTATTCGATCATTTTCGATACTTTTCCACCGCCGAATGCAATACCGCGCATCTTCATGGCATCATTGATCGCGCTGTACTCCTCTTTCAGTGTCGGGAAGAACCGCATCACGACCGCAAGCGAAACAGCAATGCCGTCCGGAACGTGCATTTTCTGCATGGCTGACATGAATTCACCGATTTTCGTGGTTCGGATAACATACCACGCTGTAATCATCGCTGGCATGAATTGCGCAATAATGCCGCAGTAGCCGAGCAGCATTGCCGAGAGAAATCCCGTTGATTCGGATGACAAAAAGCATTTCAGCAACAGCAGCGCAATTCCGTATAACAGCGAGAAACGAAATGCTGCTGCATATTTCCCCTCGGAGATCATGAGCAGAATCGGAATCATCGTAATTGCAATGCGGATTGCCCATTCAAGCGGTGTTACGGCATTGACCATAACAATAAAGGACACGCCGAAAATCATGGCGAGCTTCGTGCGCGGGTCAAGTGTGATCGGTCTCATACGATGCCGGCTTTTTCAAAGTGTTTCTTTACGACAGCCTTGCCGAGGAACGCTCCGATCATGCCGAATACAAAGCACAGAATCAGCAAAATCGCAATCGTCTTGCTGTTGATGGCGCGGAACAGATTATCACAGTATTCTGCGGAATATCCGCCGTCCAGAAGGCTCTGACGATAACTCTTTGCTGTGACAATAACCGGAAAATAGTTTGCACAGATCCACAGGCAGAACACGCCGTAGCTGACGACGGTGGATTTGAAGCTCTTATAGCCGCCCTTTTTCGCAATCAGATCAGCGATGACGCCGGAAATGATAATAAGCGGTGCGCCGAGCCAGCCCATGCCAGTCACAAACATGATGATTGCAATGAGGACGGACATCATTGTGAGCATACCGAATTTCTCGATTTTGGTGTAAAAGAGCATCATCGGAATCGCCCCCACCAGTGGAATCATGATGACATAGGATGCCACGATGTACGGGTGAATGAATCCGAGCATTCCGCACGCAAATTCCACAGCAAAAATGATTGCCGTGAAGATGCCGACCGTAATAAAATCCTTTGCTTTCAGTTTGTTGTCGTTCATGGATAAAGCCTCCGAGTTACAGATTATTAGCGAGTGCTAACTATATGATTGTAACATACAAGCGGTGAGATTGCAAGCTTTAGGAACAGAAATTACAAAACTCGAAGCTAAAAGGGAGAATTGCTGAAAGGGAGAAATGAATGGAGTATTTTATGCAGGAAAACGATCAGACGTATTCGGTATACCGTTCCGGCAGCAGCAAGATCGTCTGCTATCCGATCGTAGAGGGCGTGAGCCTGTTCTGCGTACAGATTCGGGATGCTGCGTGCCCGGAGCTGAATGACCCGGACGCAAGGGCAGCGGGCAGCATCAAGCTCAATATCTGCCTGAACGGACGGTGTGAGATCAAGACACATTCCGGAGCGGTGACATATCTGATCGGCGGTGAGCTTGCTGTTGATGACGGGCAGACGATGGAGAGCTATCTCTTCCCGACCGCAGATTATACCGGCATCGAACTATATATTGAGAATCCGGCTGTCATCAGGGAACTGTCCGGTATCTTCCGACTTCCGCTTTCTGACAGAACGCATCCGTTGATCGCTGCGGCAGAGCCGATGCTGCTGCAAATTGCGGAGCAAATGCTTTGGTACAGTGAACAGAATTTTGACAGTGCGATCATCCATTTGAAATATGAGGAATTGATGCTGATGCTGCATCACCTGCGTACCGATCTCAGAACACAGATCCGTCGATACTATCCGCATCAGCAGACAGAAATCGCAAAAGCGGTGCATGACAGCATTGTCATCGACTTATCCGTTCGGCATTCTGCCGCAGAACTTGCTTCGCAGTTTGGCATCAGCGAAACGTCACTGAAAACCTATTTCCGGAATGTTTACGGATACGCCTTCCGTGATTTTCAGCAGAAAGTGCGCATGGAAAAGGCGATGGAGCTTCTCATACACACCACCGATCCCCTTGACATGATCGCGCATAAAGTCGGTTTCTCCGGGCAGTCGAAATTTACACAGGCATTCCGGAATTATACAGGCTACACACCACTTGAATACCGTAGAGAAGAGCAAAACGCTACCTGACAGCAGCATCAAAATGAAATGAAGGACAGATGCGATGTGAAAAGAGTGAGCGCAGGCTAAAAAA
>CAMNJD010000227.1 GCA_946540705.1 uncultured Ruminococcus sp.
CTGCTTCGCTATGAGTTTGCTCTGCAAACTCACCTCGACCCGCAAGCCTTTGAAAAGGCTTGAGCGAAACTTTTAATATGGGCGAAATTAGAACTATTTGTTTTAACCTTATTTTTCCGACCACCTAAAAAATTTCATACCCAAATTTTTTCCGGAAAAGCTGTAACATTTCTCCTCCCTTTCCGGACTGTATATACAGAGGGCGGAAAACAGAAAGGCGGTGACGGGCGATGAATGACCATGACGAAAAGCTGCTCGCGCTGTTTGCACAGCGGGATGAGCAGGCAATCTCAGAAACACTGGCCGTTTACGGCAGCATTTGCAGCAGCATTGCAAGGCATATCCTGCGCAATGAGCAGGATGCCGAGGAATGCGTCAATGACGCTCTCATGTGCGCCTGGCAGCAGATTCCGCCCGCAAAGCCGCAGAATCTCCGCGCCTATCTGATGACCGTAACACGAAACCTCGCCGCCTCGCGCCTGGAGCAGCGCAATGCAAAAAAACGGGGCGGCGGCTTGCAGGCCGTCAGCATTGAATCCGATGCACCGAATCTGACCGCTGCCGAACCAGACCCCGCCTTACATGCTGAAAACTCTGAGCTTTCCGACCTGCTGGAACGCTTCCTGAATGCTCTGCCGCAGAAAGACCGCATCATATTTGTCGAGCGCTTCTGGTTTTGCAGGCCGGAGGCCGAGATCGCCGCAGACTACGGCATTTCGCACGGCAATGTCCGCGTCAGGCTGTCACGCTTGAAAAAGAAGCTCGCAGCCTTTTTGAAAGAGGAGGGTTATGATGATGAATGATACAAAAGTGACAGCGCTCATGAAACAGATGCCCGAGCATTTTGCGGATGAAGTGCTCGAATACCGTGCTGCAAAGGGTATCGGCACAGCAGTCACATCGCAATTCTCCGCTCCGCGTATCCTGCGCATTCTGCTTCCGGCAGCCGCTGCCGCCGCAGCAGCGGGGTTCGCATGCATTCTGATCACGCGCCGGCCCAATGACCCGGTGCAGATGAATTCGCATGAGCCGGAGGTGACTGAGATCATCGCGGCCGCAACGACTGAAACCGCCGAAACAACAACTGTGTCCGCCGAAACGCACACTACCGCCCATACGGCACAAACAACACAGACCTCTTCCGCCGCACGGACGACCGCTCTCAGCACAACAGCATCTGCGCAACCGACCGCCGGCACTGTACAGACCCGCAGCGCCAATGCAGGCGGGTACACCGCCGGAACACAGGCGCAGTCAGCAGCTCCCGTACAGACGACAACCGCTGAACCGGATGTATATGACCCGCACGATATCCTGAAGCAGTATGCGCTCGGCGATGTAGATATGGACGGACGCATTACAGCAGTAGATGGACAGATGATATTGATAGACTGGCACAATGTCGTTCTGGACGGAAAGGAAACTGCTTTTTCACCCGAACAGATCATTCTCGCAGATGTTGTTGACGGCTTTCTCCCCTATGATCTGGAAAACCCCTGGCTGACGCCTTACGAAGAACTCAAAACACAGGCACCGGCCGATTATCCGCTGTCGCTGGAGGACGCTCAGATCATTGTGGCATACTACACCAGAATGCTCAGCAATTTCAACATGAATCCAAATCCGACAAAAAATGATTATATTGAATTGATACAACACGTAGTATTTGAGCCGAATGTTCCCGATGAATACACGGATATGCTGATGGAAAAAACAGTGGTTATCAGCGAAGATGACCCTGCTCAGAATGTTAATATCGAGGAATTCGGATTGGCACCGATTGAGTTCAGCAGCATTGAGCACTTCCGGATGAAGGAATACATCTTCACCCGCATCGGAAGAACTGAGAGATTCAATACAGAAGTTCATTACAGTGCATCCCGCATCAATTTTCCGGATAATCCGTATGAAATCAATATCGAGATTCTAACCAATAACGAACAATACATCGGCTCCTTCGGGCCTACGCTTCACTATGAATCCGGTATTGAGATTATTAACGGAAAGCATCATAGCAATAGCGAAAAAGTTACCGGAAGGCTGGCCTATACCGGCGAAGAACCGGGAGGTGCCGAGGATATCCTGCCGACACAGAAATTCTGGATTCTGAGAAGAGTACAGTGCAGCGGCGACACCTATATAACTCCACGAAGTGAAATTACGATCACAAACACGACCTTTGAAGAAGCAAAGGCGATCCTCGACGATTTCTTTGCGCAGTCCGAACTCCAATACGAGCCATAACAACGAAAAGCAGCGCCCGCAGAGTACATTCTCTGCGGGCGCTTTGTATTGTTCATTTTCGGAGCATGCGCGTCAGTCTGCGAAATACCTGACGCCGCTCTCAAAGATCTTCTGATCCTTTTCGCCGGGTACATTCTTGCAGACGTCGCTGCCGATACGCTCGCTGTGACCCATCTTGCCCAGCACTCTGCCGTCAGGCGAAGTGATGCCCTCGATCGCGTCTACAGAGCTGTTCGGGTTGAAGCGGATGTCCATAGTCGGGCGTCCGGAGAGATCGACATACTGTGTCGCGATCTGACCGTTTCCGGCCATGCGCTGAAGCAGCGAGCCCGATGCAATGAAGCGTCCCTCGCCGTGAGAGATCGGAATGGTGTGCAGATCACCGACCTCGCAGGCCGCCAGCCACGGCGACTTGTTCGATGCAATGCGCGTTGTGACCATCATGCTCTGGTGACGGGCAATCGTGTTGAAGGTCAGTGTCGGCGAATTCTCGCTCATATCCGTGATCTCGCCGTAAGGCACTAGGCCGAGCTTGACAAGCGCCTGGAAGCCGTTGCAGATGCCGAGCATCAGGCCGTCACGCTCCTTCAGCAGCTTATGAACTGCCTCTGTGACACGCGGATTGCGGAAGAATGCCGTGATGAACTTGCCCGAGCCGTCGGGCTCGTCGCCGCCGGAGAAGCCGCCGGGAATCATAATCATCTGCGAATTTTCGATTGCCCTGACGGCTGCATCGACGGATTCCTCGATCGCTGAAGCGGAGAGGTTTCGGATGACAAGCACCTCCGGCACTGCACCTGCACGCTCGAACGCACGGGCGGTGTCGTATTCGCAGTTCGTGCCGGGGAATACCGGGATCAGCACGCGGGGCTTTGCGACCTTCACGGCCGGAACCGGGCGGCTCTCTGCCTTGTGTGCATAGGATTCAATCGTTGCGAATGCGGTCTTGATGCGGCACGGGAACACGGATTCGAGCTTGCTCTCCCACGCCTTCTGAAGCGTGTCAAGGCTGATCGTCTGCGTATCGCTGAAGATCTTGTACTGCTCGGTCGTGCGGCCGATGACCTCCTCGCCTGCCTTTGCTGCGCCGTTCAGCTCGATGATGAACGAGCCCGGGCAGGTGTCAAAGAGCACATGCTCCGGCAGTGTCTTTGTGAACTCAAAGCCGATGTGGTTGCCGAATGCCATCTTTGCAAGGCCCTCTGCGACGCCGCCGTTCGAGACTGTCCAGACCGCATTGGCTCTGCCGTCGGAAATGAGCTGCTCCAACTGGTCGAACACGGCTCTGACGGTGTCCCAGTTCGGCAGACCGCTGCTGCTGTACTCCGGTGCAAGGCGGATGACCGTGCTGCCGGCCTTCTTGAATTCGGTCGAGATGACGCGCCCGGTGTCGGCAGTCGAAACAGCAAACGACACAAGCGTCGGCGGAACGTCGATATCCTCAAACGTACCGGACATGGAGTCCTTGCCGCCGATGGACGCACAGGAAAGCTCAAGCTGTGCGCGGAAAGCACCGAGCAGTGCAGAGAACGGCTTGCCCCAGCGCTTGGGGTTGTTCTGCGTGCGCTCGAAATACTCCTGGAAGGTCAGCCAGCACTGATGCCATGAGCCGCCGGCTGCGATGACCTTCGCAACGGACTCGATCACGGCATAGATCGCGCCGTGATAAGGTGAATGCTCAGAAATGGTCGGGTGGAAGCCCCAGCTCATGATCGAGCAGGTCGTGGTGTCACCCTTCAGCACCGGGATCTTTGCAGCCATTGCCTGCGCCGGGCTGAGCTGATAGACGCCGCCGTAGGGCATCAGCACCGTGCCCGCGCCGATGGTGGAGTCAAACTTCTCGACCAGGCCCTTCTGCGAGCAGACATTCAGGCTGCCCATGAGCTCGCGCCAGCCGTCCGGTGTATCCTCAAAGCGCGGATCGCGAGCCGGCATCTTGGTCGGTGCTGCCGCGATAATATCCGTATGCTTCTCTGCGCCGTTGGAGTTCAGGAACTCGCGGGACAGATCAACGATCGTTTTGCCGTTCCAGTTCATACGCAGACGGTTCGTGTCGGTCGCCTTTGCAACGACCGTTGCGAGCAGATTCTCCTTCGCTGCTGCCGCCATGAATGCATCCACATCCTCCGGCGAAACAACAACTGCCATACGCTCCTGCGACTCGGAGATCGCAAGCTCAGTACCGTCCAGGCCGTCATACTTCTTCGGCACAGCATTCAGGTCGATATCCAGACCGTCAGTCAGCTCACCGATCGCAACGGAAACGCCGCCCGCGCCGAAGTCGTTGCAGCGCTTGATGAGTCTGGTCACTGCCGGATCGCGGAACAGTCTTTGCAGCTTGCGCTCCTCGGGCGGATTACCCTTCTGCACCTCTGCACCGCAGTGTGTCAGCGATTCCAGCGTATGCGATTTCGAGGAGCCGGTCGCACCGCCGCAGCCGTCACGGCCGGTCTTTCCGCCGAGCAGGATGATGACATCGCCCGGAACCGGACGCTCTCTGCGGATATTCTCCGCCGGTGCCGCACCGACGACCGCGCCGATCTCCATGCGCTTGGCGACATAGCCCGGATGATAAACCTCCGTCACATGACCGGTCGCAAGGCCGATCTGGTTGCCGTAGGAGCTGTAGCCGTTTGCAGCACCGACTGTGATCTTGCGCTGCGGCAGCTTCCCGGGGATCGTATCGGCAACCGGTGTCAGCGGGTTGCCCGCACCGGTCACGCGCATTGCCTGATAGACATAGCTTCTGCCGGAGAGCGGGTCGCGGATCGCGCCGCCCAGACAGGTCGCTGCACCGCCGAACGGCTCGATCTCGGTCGGGTGGTTATGTGTCTCGTTTTTGAACATGAGGATCCAGTCCTCCTGTCCGTGATCGGTGTCAATCTTGATCTTCACGGAGCAGGCATTGATCTCCTCACTCTCATCCAGTGCCGGGATCTTGCCGTCCGCCTTCAGCTTGCGCATGGCCATTGTCGCCATATCCATAAGCGTGACCGGCTTTTTCTCTCTGCCGAGCTCCCTGCGGATGCGGAGATAATCGTCGTAGGCATCCTGAATATAGGGTGTGGTGATCTTCACACGGTCAATAGAGGTCAGGAAGGTCGTGTGGCGGCAGTGATCGCTCCAGTATGTGTCGATCATGCGGATCTCGGTGATCGTGGGGTCACGGTGCTCCGTGTCGCGGAAATAGCTCTGGCAGAACGCAACATCATCCAGATCCATCGCAAGACCGTACTGCTTCAGGAACTGCTCTCTGCCCTTGGCATCGAGCTTGCAGAAGCCGTCGAGCGTCTCGACCGTTTCGGGAATCGCATAGTTCGTATCCAGCGAATCAACTGTTTCCAGCGAGGCCTCGCGGCTCTCGACCGGGTTGATGAGATAGGACTTCAGCCGCGCAAATTCCTTGTCGGAAACCGTGCCGGAAATGATATAAATTCTCGCGTTGCGGACGCGGCAGCGTTCTTTTCCGTTGAGAATCTGAATACACTGTTCACAGGAGTCGGCACGCTGGTCAAACTGACCGGGCAGGTACTCCACCGCAAACACGCGCTCGCCGTTGGACAGCAGCGGGAGCTTCTCATAGACATAATCGACCGCAGGCTCCGAGAAAACCGTCGGGATCGCACGCTGAAAATCCTCAGCATCAATGTGATCGGCGTCGTAACGGTTCAGCACGCGGACACCCATGACATCAAGCCGCAGCGCCGTGCGCAGGTCTGCAAGCACGGACTGTGCCTCCACCGCAAACTGCGGCTTTTTCTCCGTATAAATCCGATAAACAGCCATGAACGAATCAACCTCCATTGACATATAATATTGACAGAAAACACGGTAAGGTATCGCCCGGACGGCGGCCGTCAGGGTACAGCATGCCCCGTGACACAGTCGTCCTCATACCCCTCTATTGTAACACAAATCACGGAATTCTGCAAACCCTTTTCTGCATTTTCCCGAAAAATTTTCACAAGTGTACCATCCGGCGTATGTCCTTGTGAATATCGCTGTGCATTTTGCTCTTTTTCGCCCTCGACCAGCACGGAAAGTGTCCTGCCGACCATTTTTGACAGATGTGCCCGGCGGATGTCACAGGCAAGCGCATTCAGTCTTGCGGCACGCGCCGTTTTGACGCTCTGCGGCACCTGATCGGGAAATTTTGCGGCTCTGGTCCCCTCCCGTGCAGAATACGGGAACACATGCACCTTCGCAAAGCCGATCTCCTGCACAAAATCCAGTGTCTCCTGAAATTCCGCATCAGTCTCGCCGGGAAATCCCACGATCACATCGGTCGTCAGCGCGGCATCGGGGAACAGTGCATGGATCTCCTGCGCCAGTGCGCGGTATTCGGCGGCGGTATAGCGCCGGTTCATGCGCTTCAGGACGGCATCGCTGCCGCTTTGCAGCGACAGATGGAACTGCGGGCAGAATTTCTCACAGGCCGCGAGCTGCTTCAGCGTGGCCGTGTCCATGCGCTCCGGTTCCAGGGATCCGAGCCGCACCCGGTAGAAGCCGGGCTCCGCAGCGCAGACCGCAACCGCCTCGGCGATCGTCTGGCCGGTGTCGAGCCCGAAAAAGCCGATGTTGATGCCGGTCAGCACGATCTCACGGAAGCCCTGCTCCGCCAGCGCGTGAACCTCCTCACGCAGACGGTCGGGCGGCATGGAACGGCAGCGGCCGCGAGCAAAGGGGATGATGCAATAGCTGCAAAACTGGTTGCAGCCGTCCTGAATCTTCAGGAATGCTCTGGTTCGGGTCGTATCCGCGCAGGGCAGCGTCGAGAATGCATCGCCGCTCTCATACGGTGAGATCCGCGCGGCGGCGCTGTTCTGCGGCATCTGCGCATCGACCCACGCGAGGATATCGGCGCGGTTTTTGGTGCCGGTGACGAGATCCGCCTCACCGAATTCGTCCTCCGGGAATGCCTGCGGCCAGCAGCCCGTCAGCACGAGCTTCGCCTGCGGATTCCGGCGGCGCAGACTCCGGAGAAGCTGCTTTGCCTTGCGGACACTCTCCGCCGTGACCGCACAACTGTTCACAAGCAGGAAATCTGCTTCCTCTGCGGATTCCGCCGGGGTCAGTCCGCGGCGGCGCAGCTCTGCTCCGAGGCCGGAGCTCTCTGCTTGGTTGACCTTGCAGCCTAAAGTTTCAATTTTAAATTTCATCGGGCTCTCCTGTTCAACATGTACAAATTCAACAGCCTGCTATTGTGCAGGGCTTACAGTTTATCATTCATGCAAAAAAGAAATGCGACATGTACCGTAAAAATCGGTCAGGTGTACAAAAAGCGCGGTATTTGCTTGACAAATCGCCTCGACAGTGTTATATTTGTGTCAGGGTGAGTTCATGACAACCCTCCAAAACGATTCAGGTGCGCGGGAGCTCGCGGTCAACGGTCTGTGCCCCTCCCCCTCTCGTCACAGAACGCTGCGCAGCAACCCCGTCCACCGCCTGTTTTTTTGACGCAGCACTGCGCTGCACGGTCCGCGGACTGAAAAGTGAGGTAATTACGATGACTGCTATGTCAATCTTTCTTCCCGAAATCGCCGATGTTGCCGAGTTTGTCAACATCATGTCGCAGTTCCGCTATGAGGCGCAGCTTCATGTCGGCAGCTATTCCGTCGATGCCAAGTCGATCATGGGCATCTTCACGCTGGATCGCGAGCAGCCGCTTCAGCTTGAGCTTCAGACCGCTGATGAGGAGGCGCTGAGCGAGCTTTCGGAGCGTCTGAGCAGATTCCTCTGCAATCCGGTTCACTGATCCGGCATCTGATTTTACGATTTTATCTTCTCGGGAGGCATATGCCGCTCCCGGAATCCCCCTTTTTTCATGTTGCTCCCGGTCGTTTCGGCGAAAGGGAGCAAACAAGCTCTTGCGTATCGTTCTTCGCGGAGATGCCGCGGAGAATGATACGTGTTTTTTTATTTTGCCGGATATACAAACAGTATACCATAAAAGCGCAAAAAAGTCCAGCTTTCGCTGGACTTTTTTGATGCAGTTGCCGGCTGTGAAGCAGATCCCCCCCGCGCCGCTTTGTCGATCCACTGTAATTGTTCGGCGCGTTTGATGCAAAATCCATCCGGCTTACATAAAGAAAGCACCGGAAAGAACGGTGTCTTTCCGGTGCTCCTTTTGCTGGATCGCTTATGATTAGTCGTCCTCCTCGGTCTCAAGGCTCGTAGTAATGACGTCCTCTTCTTCAAATGCGAAAACGGTCAGTTCCGGAGTCTCGTACTTCATATTTCTCGCCTCTTTTCTCAAAGTGAAATTCAGATATACTTTTCAGCCATTATTCTGCATCCAGACCGAAGTAATCTCTTGCAGCACGGCAGTACATCATCAGTGCAACCAGCGTGCTCTTAAGAGTCTCGTTGCTGCTCTTTTCCAGTCTGCTTGCGATGTAGCACTCAGGACTGTAGATTGTGGTCAGGCTGATCTGCTCGTATGCAGAGCCGTTCTTCACGCAGATATATGCCTCATAAGCATCGGTCATGTACGGAGCCTTGATGCCGACGATGTCAGCGATCAGACGGATTGAGCCATCTTCTCTCTTGTTTCTGACGATCTTCACATACTTGAAGCTTTCCTCAGTGCCCGCCACACGGTATGCAAGATATGCATTCGGCAGCACGGATTCGTCATCCAGCTTCACGATGTAACGGAGCTTCGTTGCAGCGTCCAGAACAAGGGAGTGTGAGGTGACAGCAGCCGTTGCGTTTTCAACGCTACCCTCGATAATCTGCTCTTTTGCAGTCGTATCTACGAAGCTCCTATCAACGGTAACTGTGCCGTAGAGGCTTGCGACGTTGGCATCCGCAAGATTGTCGGTGTTCATGTTGAAGTAGCGCTGTGCGTAAGAACCGTAGGTTGCCATGTAAGCCGCCAGCGTTCTCATCTTCTCGTTCTTGGACTTCTGCATTCTGCCATCCAGATATTCCTGAACAGAGTAGGTAAACGGATCATCAGCAGAGGTGGAGACCTCAGCACCGTTCAGGGTCGCTGCGTAAGTGCAGTAGATCGTGTCTGCCATTTCCGGTGCCGCGACCAGATATGTGAATTTGTAGCGTCCGTCCCATTCGCCGTCGTCATTTAGGTTCTGCTTGCCGGTGATCTCGGTCTTGACCCACTCGCCGTCCTCCTGGGTATGCCATGCGGTCATAACCGGGTTCTCAACGCCTTCTGCGAACTGCACAAGATAGTTGACTCCAATCTTGCCTTCGACGAGCAGCGTGTGGTTCTGCTTGATGATGAAGGTCGGAGCGATTGCAACTTCCTTGGTAGCAGTGTACTTAACACCGTTGAAGGTCGCGGTCGCAGTGTAGGTCATGGTACCCGCGGTTGCAAGGCCCGGCTCCTGCGTCATAACGCCTTTGTCAATGACTGCATCCACAGACTTCTCGTCATCGCAACCGCTGCAGGTGAACTTTGCTGTTGCTGAAGAAGCATCATTTGCCCAATTCCAGACCGGCTTACCGTAAACATGATCTGTCGTCTTAACGGAAACAATACCTGTTACGATTTCATAATTGTAAGTATCATCCGGCGTGAACTGATAATTCACGGTGCCTTCCTCGGATATTTCCTCCGAAGTAACTGCCAGCGTACCGGCGATGGATTCATCAGTGCGGGACAGAACGAGATTCGCAAGTGTCTGGTTGCATGCAAGCGGTGCCGCCGAAACCGTGCCCAGATCCGGAGTTGCCTTCGCGATCGTGAATGCCTGTGTTGCATTCTCCGGCAGCTTGTAGTTCTGATTCGACAGTTCTGTTGCCGTTGCAGTGTAGCTTCCGACCTCGGTCCGCCCGCCCGCGACAGTCACGTCGCAGG
>CAMNJD010000228.1 GCA_946540705.1 uncultured Ruminococcus sp.
CAGCGACGGCTTCGGCTGGGGCCCCTACAACGGCTTCAGCATCATGTTCGGCAAGCTCGATGCCCGCAAGATCTACGGCATTCCGGACTCCATGAAGGATGAGTTCGATGAGGGATTCGAGAAAGGCTTCAAGGAGGCTCTCGCAGAAAGCACCGGCAGCGATACCTCCGATGTTTCCATGGACAAAGCCGATTTCGGAAACGGAATCAATATCTGGATGCTGCTCTCGTTCCTCTGCGGCGGCGCTGCGGTCGCGATGCTCTTTGTCTTTGAGAAAAAGCCAAACAAAATGAGCCATGTCTGTGCCGGACTCGGTGCAGGCGGTGCGGCCTTCCTGCTGATCGGAAGGATTGCATTTATCTCATGCACCAGGCTCAATATGTTCGCCTCCTACGGCGACTACCTGAAATCGCATACCAAATGGGGATTTTTCCTGTGTCTGCTGTTCTTCTTAGCCGGCGCAGGCGCGTGCGTGATGGATTTCCTGTCACATAAGCGCAGCAGTCCCGCTTCGTTTACGGGCGGCGGCTATCCGCAAATGCCGGGCGGCGGGTATCCGCCCGCGCAGAATCCCGTCAATCAGTTCGGGAATTACAATCAGTCCGGTCCGCCGATGCAGTGAACGCTGTACGGCCTCCGGCAAACCGATATGACCGGCAGAGGGCGGAAGCTCTCTGCCGATCTTCTCATAAAAACATGAAAAAAGTGAGGGTATACAAATGACAGTCACGGAAATGATGAAACAGATCGAGGAAAGACTGACCGGCGATCTGCCGCAGGATATGCAGTATCTCAGCGGGCTTTCCATGGATCTCAAGGGCGAGGAAAATGCAGCTGAGCTGCTTGAGGCGATCGCTGAAAAGGCGTATTCGATCATGCCCGAGGAGCAGCGCGCCGAATTTACCGAGCAGACCTTCCTCAACGGCAAACGTCTGGATCAGGCATTTGCCGAGACACTGAAGCTGGTGAATGACGGCAGAATGGAGGAGGCGGAAACGATCCTTGCCGGGCTGTCTGAGAAGATCGCGGCGTATTATGAGGACGCAAAGCCGCGGCTGTTCAGCTTCCGCAATCCGTTTGAATATCATATGTACCGGTATTTTTATCCCAATGACAAGGATTTTGACCGGGCACCGTTTGATTTTGCACATTATTTGCAGCTCTACGGCTATGTGCTGCTGGACAATAAAAAGCTCGATGCGGCAGAGGACGCGCTGGAGCGTGCGATCCGCTTCAACCCCGTGAGCGCGGATGTCCGCTTTGAGCTGGCCGAGCTCTGCAAGCTCAGACGCGACGGCAAAAAGCTGCTCGCAGTCTGTCAGGATACCCTGCGCTTCTGCACGACCCCTGACCGCATTGCGCGCGTGCTGGCGAATATGGGCTTCTACTGCTACTATATCGGCGATTTCTATGAGGCGGCAGTGTTCTACTTCGAGAGCCTGCGGTTCTATGGCTCGAAAGCCGTGGAGATTGAGCTTCAGGATGTCATGCGCCATATGAAGAACTACGGACAGAAGTTTGCGCCGCCGACAGAGGGTCAGACCCTTGATGTCTACCGGAAATACGGCCTTCAGCCGCCTCCGAACAGTGACCTTGTGAATCTTGCCGTAACGCTCGCGGATTCTGCACAGGAATACGGCAAGCCCGAGCTGGAGGGACTGTTCACCCGCGTGGCCTATGACCTCACGAACAATCCGCAGTTCAGGGAGCGCCTCGAGATCATTGACCGGAAGGTGCAGGAAGCAAAGGAAAAGGGTGAGAGCTGAGATGAAAACCGTCAGACCCTCCGACCCCCGCCTGCAATATATGGGGCGCATTGATTTCAGCGACCCGGATGCGCCGGTGTTTTACTGGGCGGGTTCGCTTGTGCAGTTCGCATTTACCGGCGATACGCTGGTGCTCAGCATCGCCAATCACCGCATCTATAACGGCTTGCAGCTCGGGTTCTTCATCGACGGAAAGCAGCATCAGCTTGCGCTGAATGAGGAAAACAATGTCCCGCAGAGCTATGAGATCCCGGTCGGCGGGGACGGCCTGCACCGGTTCACGCTGTTCAAGCGGCAGGATTCGACCCATTCGTTCACGCTCTGCGGCATTTCACTCGCAGACGGCGCCGATCTTGCGGAGCTGCCGCCGCTTCCCGCACTGAAGCTCGAATGCTACGGCGACAGTGTCACGGCGGGCTCTGTGGTCGAGGCCGTGGAGCATGTGGCAGCATCCGATCCGCCGGTCTATGACTCGAAGCTCGACAATGCGTGGCACAGCTACGCGATGCAGACGGCAAGACTGCTGGATGCGCAGGTGCATCTGGTCGCGCAGGGCGGCATCGCGCTCTTTGACAATACCGGCTATTTCGACAACGGCCGGTACGGCATGGAGACTGCCTACGACAAGCTCGCATATTTTCCCGGCGACGGTATGACGCAGTGGGATTTTTCGCGGTATATCCCCGATTTTGTGACCGTGGCGATCGGCCAGAACGACCAGCATTTCGACGGCCGCGACCAGATTCTCTCCCCGCAGCAGCGTGAGCGCTGGCTTGAGACTTACTGCGGTATTCTCGCAGATCTGATGCAGAAATATCCCGATGCGACGTTTATTCTGCTGCTGACGGTGCTGATGCACGACGACTTCTGGGAGCAGCTTCTTGACGATGCCTGCGAGCGTATGAACAGCCCGCGTGTCAGACGCTTCCGCTTTACGCGCACGGGCAGGGCGACCCCCGGGCATCCGCGGATCCCGGAGCAGTGCGAAATGGCCTGCGAGCTGACTGAGTTCATTCAGTCGCTGCGCCGCTGAACTGCCGGTGCAGCGCCTTGCAGAACAGCAGACCGATGATGCAGAGCACGAACCATAATGCCGAAAAGAGCGGGCAGATCTGCCCGAGCAGATTGAGCGGCCGGTCGGTATAATCCCATACCTGCCAGCCCATGATGAGATTGTCGATCACGCCGACGGTGAATTCCGCCGCCGTGATGAATCCGGCGCCGAGCAGCGCGCAGACCGGACGCGGCTCGTGCAGGTGATGCTCCATGCTGTACAGCAGCGCAAGGCTGATCCCGCCGAGCAGCCCCATGGTCCAGTGCGTGCGTCCGCGCAGCGCGATCTCAAACAGGCAGTATGCGAAGAATCCGAATAAAAATGCGGCAACGTATTCGCCGGCGTGTCTGTGCATCTGTATTCCCCCTTGCGAATCCGCAATTCGCAAATAGTATATGAATCCCGGCCGGATTTATCCGCCTGAAAACACCATATGAAAGGGAAATAACCGTATGAAATATATGAAACGGATGCTCGGATGTCTGTTTGCACTGTCTGTCTGCATGCTGACAGGCTGCGGAGACAGCAGCTCACAGGATTCTGCTTCTGCTGCGCCGCGCAAAATCATTATTGACACGGATACCGGCGCTGATGATGCATCTGCGATCATTCTCGCTGCAAAGAATCAGTCGGTTGACCTGATGGGCGTGACGGTGCTTGTCGGAAATGTCGATCTGGAGCAGGGCGCGGACAATGCGCTGATGGCACTGGAAATGGCCGGCTCGGATGCGCCGGTCTACAAGGGCGAGGCGGAAAACTCCGGCGGCGTCGAGATTGATGCGTTCAGCGTGTTCGGCACCGACGGCATGGGCGACGCTGATCTCATTCACCCGAAAAACAGCGCACGCGAGGAACATGCGATCGACTTCATCCTCGATTCGGTCCGTCAGAATCCCGGCGAGGTGGAGATCGTTGCACTCGGGCCCGCAACGAACATCGCAAAGGCGATCGAACGCGATCCGGAAACGATGAAGCAGGTGAAGATGATCTGGTCGATGGGCAGCGCGGGACTTGGCCCGGGCAATGCAACGCCGGTCGCGGAATTCAATGTGTACGCGGATCCGGGCGCATACAAAACGATGCTTGATTCCGGCATTGATATTACCGTGATCGGGCTGGATATGTGTGACGGCGAGGCACAGTGGACAAACAAGCAGATGGAAATTCTCGAAAAAACGAATGACACGGGCAGATTTGTCGCAAAATCCTTCGGAAAGATCCGGGAATTCTATGCGGCGAACGGCTCTGCGGATTCGGTCATGAACTGCGACGCGCTTGCGATGACCTGTGTGCTGAATCCGGATTTCGTCAAGAAAACGGTCGAGTGCCACGCAAGCTGCATCACCGACCCGGGCGAGGCCTATTCGCAGGTCATTTTCTACCGGAAGGGCTTTACATATGATGTCGCTGCAAATGATTTTGATTACAATGTGCGGCTTGTCAATGAGGTTGTGAAATCGGACTACTTTACGATGTACCGGGACGCGATCAAATAAGCTGCGCCA
>CAMNJD010000229.1 GCA_946540705.1 uncultured Ruminococcus sp.
CGTAGGGCTGCTTTCCCCATTCAAAATAGCATCGCGAAGCGATACCTTATTCTATTTAACCGTTCTAAACCACCTTTTTTGTGCGAGAATTCACCCAAATCTTTATTAGCCCATAAATAAAAAACGGACGACAGAATCATTTTGGAGGGGAAAGATATGAAACATCGCGTACTGAGCGGCGCGTGCGCACTGCTGACCGCGGCTGCTGCGGTCCCGGCCGTGCCCGCTTCTGCGGCGGATGAACCGGTGCTGCTGGATGTGTCGGGCTTCCGGATCATGGACGAGAATCTTGTGTACATCGGCGCGGACTATCTCAATGCGGCATCCGTGCTGTTTGACGATCAGGATAAGGTGCCTGCCGCGCTCGATGAGAAATTCGATCAGGCACGCTGGGCGGAAACGGAGCGCGGCAAAAACTGGAAGCCGAATTTGCAGTCGGAGTTCGGGGAGGATTCGTTCATCATTGATATGGGCGCGAATTACCGGATCACCGGCATCGGATTTCTTGACACGAACGGGGTCAATGACTGGAAAATCGAGAGCGGCGAGCCGTTTGACTGGACGGAGATCGGGACATTCACGACTGACTGGTATCAGGCGTGGCGCGGCATTGAGATCACCTCGGATGCGCCGACAAGGTATCTGCGCTTTTCAACGCCGTGCGGCGACAGCGGTGTTTCGGAGCTTGCGGTCTACGGCTATCGCACATCTGACCTCAGTGCAGCGCAGCAGGCGAAAACCGCAGCGAAACCCTCCGGCAGCGCAAAAACCGATCTGACGGCCGGACAGCGCATCGGCTTCAATGCGTTCATTGACGACCCGATGACCGCGATCATGGCGGCGGGCAATGTCCGTGAATATCATAACCTGAGCTGGCTGTTTTCCGATGACGGGAAAATCAAATTCACGCAGGGAACATGGGGCGATATGGACAGCTATTATGCCGCGATGCATGCGCGGGATATCAGCATCATCCCGTGCTTTCAGGGCGGCAGTACAGTCATTTCCGGCGGGACAAAGCCCCCGGAGATCGCCGTTCCGGCGGGGGCTGACCCCGCAGATGCGCTGAGCTATGAGATGCACGCGCAGGCGATGTATCAGGTTGCGGCGCGCTACGGCAGCAACAAGGATATCGACCCGGAAACGCTGAATGTCGCGGAGGGCTCGGAGCCGAAAACGGGCCTGGGCTATTTGCAGGCGCTGGAAAACTGCAATGAGCCGAACAAAACATGGTCGGGCAAGGCAAACTACTTTTCGCCGTATGAACTGGCGGCAATGTGCTCAGCCGATTATGACGGGCATGAGGGCAGGCTCCGGAACGCCGGTGTCAAACAGGCGGATCCGGATTTCAGGCTCGCGGTCGGCGGTCTGCTGAATACAGCCTCAATGCTCGACTACCTCACCGAAATGAAGCTGTGGTTCGACTATAACCGCACCGACGGGAAATTTGCCGTCGATATCATCAACGTGCATATCGGGCCGGACACCTATAACCCGGAGGATTCCTCGTTTGTGTCCCGCGTCAGGGAGATTCAGAACTGGATGAACGAAAATGCGCCGGGGACAGAGCTGTGGATCTCCGAGTTTGAGATCCCGATGAAGGACTGCGAGACGGAGGGTACGGACAATCATGACAATGCGCTGTATCAGCTCCGGTATGCACAGCGCGTTGCGAGGACATATCTGCTGGCAGCCGGCGCGGGTGTTGACCGCATGACGAAATTCCAGCTCCGCGATGAGGGAGAGGGCGTTTATTACAATTCCGGCCTTGTGACCGGAAAAGGGGAGTGGCGCAAAAAGCCCGCGTGGTATTATACCGCCTGCATGACGCATGTGCTGAAGAACGCTTATTTTGCGGCGGATATGACCGAGGATGAAGTGAACAAATACTTCTTCATCGACAACAGCACCGGTGATTCGATTTACGCGCTCTGGCTGCCGACCAATGAGGGCAAAACGCTCAGCGGCTATCAGCTCAGGGTGCCGGAGCATGCGAATGTCTATCTGACTGTGCCGGGCGAGTATGCGGAGGGTACGGAATCGGAGCTGACCGTGAAAAACGGTGCAGTTTCGGTCGGCATTTCCGAGACACCGGTCTTTGTTACGGTGTCCGCTGCACCGCATCCGGTCATCAACGGCAAGGGCGCATACATCCGGCCGCAGAGCCTCTGCCTCAGTGCAGACGGGAGCGGCGAGGTCTGCGATCTGACCGCCGCGCCGAAGGACAGCAAGCTCAATCAGTTCTATCGGATGTTCGATGAGCCGGATTCCATGCCGCAGATCATCTACGGCGACACGGCCGGACTGACCGCACCGGAAACCAATGTCACGCAGTCGGATATCACCTGCTATGTGACGCTTGACAAGCCGTATGTGCTCACCGGCTTCAGCATCTATGACACCTTCGGCACGGGCGGTTTCTCGGTTTACGATGCAAAGACCGATACACTGCTGTTCTCATCCGATATGGGCGGATACATGTCCCGGAATACGGTCATGACCGATGATTCGGCGCCGACTGACCTGCTGAAGATCGTCAAGAACGGAGGCGACCTCAATGAATTTGCGGTCTACGGATATGCAGCGCCGCAGTCCTGTGCTATGGATGTGACCGGCGACGGGATATTCGATATCGCAGATGCCGTTGCGCTGAGCCGCTTTCTGACAGAGGGCATGTCTCCGGCGATGAAGAACTGGAAAAACGGCGACTGCAATGCCGACGGAAAGCTCTCTGCTGCCGATCTGACAATGATGAAACGGGCGCTTTTGAAGCAGTAATCTGCATTTAACAAAAATGTTACGGAGAATGCGACCATGCCGGATACAATACAAAATCAACGGAATGCGGAAACCATGTACCGTCTGGCAGGCAAATGCTTTGCGGGGTATCTTGGCTATCCGACGATCGAGCATTTCCTGCAAAGATCCTCCAGCTTTGCCGTGAACCTGATCACGGGCGCCGTGACCGGGCTGTATCTGTCCGAACCGCTGCGGCATCTGCGCGGCGGTCTTGCGGGAATGCCCTATCCGCAGGTTCTGAGCATGCTGGCGGAGGTCTGTCAGGCGAAGGAGCGTGAGCCGGATCCCGGTGCGCTCTTTGCCGCAGAAAACCTGCTTCAGCAGTTTCAGGCCGGTGAGCGGTATTTCAAAACAGAGGCCATGTGTACGGCGGGCGGTGAGGAGGCCGGTCTGCTGATCGGCTGTGAAGTCTCGGAGGAGTCCGACGGCATCTGTGCGCTGTTTTTGATCTGCGATATCACGCAGATGGATCATGCGGGAGACAGTCTGCTGCGGCGCGTTGAATTTGACGGCCTGACCGGACTGTATAACCGTTCCGCCGGGGATACGCATATCATGGAGTATTTCCGGCAGTACCCGCAGGATAACGCTGCGCTGATGCTGATTGACATTGACTATTTCAAGCGGTTCAACGATCAGTACGGACACGATACCGGCGATCGGGTGCTGCGTGCTGCTGCGCGGCAGATGGAAAAATTTTTCGGCCGCGACAGTGTGATTGTCCGGAACGGCGGCGATGAATTCCTGATCCTGCTGAAAAACCGCACCCCCGATGAGGCACATGAGGAGATCAGCCGCTTTTATGCGGAGCCGCATGTTGTGACGCACGAGGAAAAGGCCTATCGGTTTTCGTTTTCGATCGGCTATGCGGTATACCCCGAGCAGGGGACGGAATATCACGATCTTGCCATGAAGGCGGATATCGCGATGTACCATGTCAAAATGCACCACAGGAGCAGCTTTGTGCGGTACCGCCCGGAGATGCTGCATCAGAAGCGTACACAGCTCAGCTTTCATCTGGGCGATATCCTTGCGGGCATTCCCGGCGCGATCCTGATTTATAAGGCCGGCGGGCGCGAGGAGATCCTCTTTGGAAACGATCAGCTTTTCGGGATGTTCGAGTGTGATTCCATGCAGGAGCTCCTGCAATTCAGCGGCGACAGCTTCCGGAATATCGTGCATCCGGACGATATTGACCGCGTGGAGCGTGAGATCGAGATGCAGCTTCGGGGCAATCCCAGCGGGCTGGATTTCGTCCGTTACCGGATTATCACAAAATCGGGCAGGGTCAAAATGATCGAAGATATCGGGCATCTGGTGCATTCGCCGCGCTACGGGGATATTTTCTACGTGTTTCTCTACGATCCGGAGCAGAAGCGGCAGATCATTGAGAACGGCGCCGGAGCGATCCTGAACGGCGAAACCGAATCCACATAAAAAGTCGGCCGTTGTGTGCTGTAATGGGCTGTAAAGGAATATATCTGTATCATTGCCGTCCGCAAAGATGATCCGGACAATCCAAAAAGCAAACAGATGCCTGATTGCAGAAGGGTCTGTGATCTTCCTGACTGTTGAAATATATTGCAGCTAATCTGTGAGGGGAGTATATGAAAAAAATATTCGGGTTTAAGAGTGATACTCATATAGAAGTTTTGCCCCGAAGCGTTTCACAAAAGCGCTTCGGGGCATTGTTTTTGATACTGGTGCTATCATAAATCAGAATTTGTCGGCAGTGCCGACAGCCGTTGATCTAAAGCTTTCCGGAAGCGTTATGCGCATCTTTCAGTACACTGGTTTTCGGAAGCTTATTGCTGTAAATTAGAATTTGTCGGCATAATTACACCCAATAGACTTTCTGAAAATCGAAAACTTACTTCTCCCCACAGTCCGGGGGTGACAACCCAAGGGGA
>CAMNJD010000230.1 GCA_946540705.1 uncultured Ruminococcus sp.
TTTCTATACAATCTGACGAAAAATCTGACGGGTCAAATATATTTGACCGTAAGCATCCTGCACCACCAGCTCTGTGCGGTGTTGCCTATACGATCATATATTCCACATATATTCCATATGTACAGATACAATAAACAATCACAATGGAGGGAAACAGAAATGGCAAACAAAAAAATCATTTCCGCTGTCATCGGCGTGGCCGGTGCCTGTGCAGTCGGCTTCGGCGGCTGGAAGGTCTGGCAGCACTTCATGGGCGGCGGCCCGACCCGCTCGGAGAAGGTCTATGTCCAGAAGGTCGGCTACATCAATACCGTCAGCGGCTCCAGCCTCTTTACGACCGATTTTGCCGGCGTGATCGTCGCGCAGAAATCCGTTGACGTCAAATATGACCTGTCGCAGACGGTCGATGAGCTGCTGGTCAGCGAGGGGGACAGCGTCAAAAAAGGCGACAAGCTGCTGACCTATAATATCGAAACGATCGAGCTGAGCATCGAAAACAAAAAGCTCGAGATCGAGCGCCTTCAGAATTCGATTCAGAACAATGAGGCCGAGATCGCGAAGCTGGAGCAGGAAAAGCGGAATGCGACCGGCGATGCACAGATCACATATACTGCGAATATCCTGAACCTGCAAAGTCAGAACGCGCAGAGCGAGTATGATATCAAGGCAAAGACCCTTGAACTGCAAAAACTCGAAAAATCGCTGAAAAACGCCTATGTTGCCGCGCCGATCAGCGGAACGGTCAAGTCGCTGCACGAGCCCGGAAGCAGCTCCGGCGGCGATATGTACGGCGGGATGTACGACGGCGGCGGGAGCGGTGATGTGCTCCTGACGATCGCCGCAGACGGCGATTTCCGCGTCAAGGGAACCTTCAATGAGCAGAATGCCGACCGCATCTATCAGGGTGCGCCGGTGCTGCTGAAAAGCCGTGTCGATGATACCACATGGCACGGGACGATCTCTGAGATCGACACCTCTCCGCAGGAGAACAACAACAACGGCGGCATGTATTTCTACGACGGCATGGCGGACGAGCAGACCTCCTCCTCGAAATATGCGTTCTATGTCGAGCCGGAGTCGCTTGATGGCTTTATGCTCGGTCAGCATATTCTGATCGAGCCCGAGGAGGCCGTCAGCGAGATCGAGAATAAGGAGGGCATCTGGCTCTATACCGATTTCGTTCTCTGGGACGGCGATGACTGCTATGTCTGGGCAAAGAATTCCAAGGGCGCGATCGAAAAGCGCAGGGTCACGGTCGGCAAGACCGATGAAGCCGCGGGCGACTGCGAGATTCTCTCCGGCCTGAACAGCGATGACTATATTGCGTATCCGGCGGATTACATCGAGGAGGGCATGGGTACAACGACCAACAGCTCTGACAAGGATATCCCGGACAATGTGAATCAGAACGGCGGCTTCGGCATGGATGAGGGCTTCGGCATGGAGGAAGGCTTCGGCGGCCCCGTTGACGAGAATGTGATCTACGACCACAACGGCAATATGCTGTTTACCGATGAGGACGGCAATACCTATACCTTCGATGATGAGGGCAACATGATCGGCGGCGGCGACGGCATGTTCGGCGGCGAGGACGATTCTGAGAAAATGCCCGATGAAGGCGGGGACGGCGCCGGAGAGGACGGTGCGGAGGTCGCGGAGCCTGCACCGGAGCCGGATTCCGAAAGCTGAGGTGTGTGCAATGGTCTTTGAACTCAAATCTATATATAAGGACTACATGCAGGGCAAGGATGCCGTCCCGGTGCTGAAGGATATCTCCATGCAGGTCGAGGAAGGGGAGTACGTCGCGATCATGGGGCCTTCTGGCTCGGGCAAATCGACGCTCATGAACATCATCGGCTGCCTCGATAAGCAGACAAAGGGCGATTTCATCTTCGATACGTCCGATATCATGCTCTGCAACGACCGGCAGCTTTCCGAGATCCGCAATCAGAAGATCGGGTTTGTGTTTCAGAATTTCAACCTGCTGCCGCGGCAGTCGGCGCTGGAAAATGTCGAGCTGCCGCTGCTGTATGCGGGGGTCGGCAAGCGAAAGCGCCGGCAGCTCGCGGAGGAGGCGCTCAGGCGCGTCGGGCTCGGGGACAGAATGCTCTTTAAGCCGACACAGCTCTCCGGCGGACAGAAGCAGCGTGTCGCGATTGCGCGTGCGATCGTCAATCAGCCCAAGCTCCTGCTTGCAGATGAGCCGACCGGTGCGCTGGATACGAAATCCGGCGAGCAGGTCATGGAGCTGTTCTCGGAGCTGAACAGGGACGGCGTGACGATTGTGATGATCACCCATGAGCCGGATATCGCAAAATGCGCCAAGCGGATCATGTACATCCGCGACGGTCAGCTTCATGACGGTGCGTTCCGCGCATCTGCGGAGGCGCCCGCAGCGGAACAGACAGAAACGGAGGCGGCAGAATGAACAGGGCAAAGAAGATCATCATTGCAGCCGGATGCGCTGCGGCAGTCGCCGGCGGCGGAACCTTCGGCCTTATGCAGTACAAAAAAAGCCGTTCAGAAAAGATCACGGTCGATGTCGTGCCGCTCAGTCTGCTTGCGGAGCCCGCAGAAATGTACGATTACGGCACGATGCCGACAGAGGGCGTCGTGGACTCCGCCAATGTGCAGCGCGTGACGCTCGACACGGAAAAGCTGGTCAAGGAGGTTTTTGTCAAGGAGGGGCAGAGTGTCCGAAAGGGCGATGTGATCCTTGAATATGACATGACCGTCGTGGAGCTTCAGCTCGCGCAGAAGGAGAATCAGGTCACGCTCACCGAGCAGAACATCAAGCGCGCAAACCGTGAGCTGGAAGCGCTCCGCCGTGCAAGGCCGGTGGAGGATCTGCCGGATGAACCGGATTACCCGGATGATCCGTACTACCCCGACTACCCCGATTTCCCCGATGAGCCCGATTTTCCGGATGAACCGGAGGAGCCTGTCAGAACGGTCGATGAAGTCACCGGCGCGATCCGCGCAGAATCCGGCAGCGGCGCACCGAATGACCCGTATATCATCAACTGCAATCTGCGCACGCTGATCCGCAAGCAGTTCCGGATGGCGCTTGCAGGCAGCGGCCGCTTCGCGGAGCTGCATGTCTATGACGAGAATTCCGTGTTCCTGTATAAATGGATCGTTTCCGGCGAGGGCTATGACCCTGCACAGGCGGAGGACTGGCATGTGACAGACGGTCTGCTGATCGACGGCGAGACCGGAACCGTCAGCATTGACCCCAATGCAAAAATGCAGGGTCAGCTTTCCTTTACCGTTCCGCAGGCGCAGGATGCGCCGGACGAGTGGCTCCCCGGGGATGAGATCACCGGAAACGGCCCGGGCGATGATGAGAGCTTCCGTGCAGACGCATTCGGCGGCACCGATTTCTACGGCGGCGATACCGGAGCAGCTTTCGGCGGCGGGGACAATACCGGCACGGACTCCTACGATTATATCTATACCCGAAAGGATCTCGCGGAGCGGATCACCGAAAAGCAGAATGAGATCAAAGAGCTGAATCTCGATCTGCGTGAGGCACGGCTTGCCCTTGAGACTGCGAAGAAGCAGAAAACCGACGGCAGAGTGGTTGCGGAGATCGACGGCACCGTGAAGAAAATCGGCACTGCCGCAGGCGAGGAGGCATCCGACAGCGGCGAGCAGGATGACTATGACCCCTACGCCGAGCCCGATCCCGATGATGGGGCATTCGCCGTGATCGAGGGCAAGGGCAGCAAGGAGGTCACGTTCACTGTCTCTGAGCTGCGCCTCAGTCAGTACGCGGCCGGCACAGAACTCACGGTCATGAGCTATGAGACCGGCTCGGTCTGCTCCGCAGAGGTCACTTCGATCGACGACACGCCCGTTTCCTACGGCGGTGCATGGGGCAGCAATCCCAATTCCTCGGCCTACCGTGTGCATGCAGCCCTGCTGGACGGCAAGGATTTCTCGCTGAACGAGTGGGTGTCTGTCTCATCGGATGCCTCCGTCAGCGCGGATGACAGCAAGAGCGGCAGTGTCTACCTGCCGATCCACTATGTCCGGCAGGAGGGCGGCGACTATTATGTCATGAAGCAGGGCGATGACGGCCGGCTCGTCAAGCAGTATGTCCGCGCAGGCAAGATCATGTGGGGCAGTATGCTGGAGATCACCGGCGGCCTTGACATGCGGGATAAGATCTGCTTCCCGTTCGGCAAGAATGTCCGCGAGGGCGTCAAAACAAACGAAACAACGGAAATTCTGTATCCGCAGTATTAAAAAGGGGAGGCGCATATCATCATGTTTGAAAACATCAGACTGTCCTTTCAGGGCATATTCTCGCACAAGATCCGCTCCTTCCTGACGATGCTCGGCATTATCATCGGTATTGCAGCGATCATTGCGATCGTTTCAACGATCGAGGGAACGCGGGAGGAGATCAAGAACAACCTGATCGGTTCGGGCAACAATGCCGTAACGGTACAGCTTACGCAGGGCGAATGGCCGGTCGATTTCTCGTGGTCACCGCTGCCGGACAATGTCCGCGTGATCCCTGACAAGGACAAGCAGCGCATCCTCGATCTGAAGGAGGTTGAGCGCTGCACCTTCTACCGCACCCGCAGCAATACGGACAGCCTGTTCTATATGGATCAGCGCATTGACTCCGTGACGGTGTTCGGCATTGACGAGGATTACTTCGAGACAAAGGGCATGGATATCGCAGAGGGCATCGGCTTCACGGAGCAGATGTACCGCGATTTCTCGAAGGTCGCGATCGTTGACAGCAATGTCGCACGCGGCACGTTCCCCGGCGAGAGCCCGGTCGGCAAGATTCTGGATATCAGCGGCGAGCCGTTCCGCATCATCGGCGTGGCAGTGCCGCGCAGCGGCTTCGAGCCGACGATCAATTCCGTCGAGGACTACTATACATATAATCAATCAGCCGGCGGCATGATCTTTATTCCGACGGCTGACTGGGGCATCTGCTTCCGCTATGACGAACCGCAGAACTGCATCGTCCGCGCTGCCGATACCGACAGCATGACGCAGGCGGGCAAGAAAACGGCGGATATCCTCAATGAGAATGTCCGGAGCGTGCAGAATGCGGGCGGAGATCCGCAGTCCGGCGACGCGGAGGCTATGCCGATGGAATACAAGAGCGAAAGCCTGCTCGAACAGGCCAAGGCCTTGCAGGATCTCTCGAAATCGACGAACAGCATGCTGATCTGGATCGCGAGCATTTCGCTGCTGGTCGGCGGCATCGGCGTTATGAACATCATGCTGGTGTCCGTCACGGAGCGAACCAGAGAGATCGGCCTGAAGAAAGCACTCGGCGCGAGAAAACGCAGAATCCTGGCACAATTCCTGACGGAAGCAGCCGTGCTGACGAGCATCGGCGGCATGATCGGCGTACTTTCGGGTATCGGTCTGTCGAAGATCATTGCGAATATCGCACAGGTTCCGGTCTCTGTCTCAACCTCTGCGATCGTCATTTCGGTCGTATTCTCGACTGTGGTCGGCATTGTGTTCGGTCTGATCCCGTCCGTCAAGGCGGCAAATCTCAATCCGATTGACGCACTGCGCTACGAATAACCGCATACAAAAAAGGGGTATGTAATTTTTTAGGTGGTCGGAAAAATAAGGTTAAAACAAATAGTTTTAATCAGTCTGTAGAAAAAGTGTCTCCGACGGATTCAAAATGGGGGCGCCGCCCCCATACCCCCGCTTAAGGGATACTATCCCTTAAGAATCCTTTATTTTGCGAGTTGAGAATTTCAACGCATTTACATTACTTTTCTTATAGCGGGATTCCAAAGGGATAGCATCCCTTTGGCGGGGTATGG
>CAMNJD010000231.1 GCA_946540705.1 uncultured Ruminococcus sp.
CAGTCTTTCATCGCTTACAACATACTCTATTTTCCTCATTTTCGATTTCACCCTCCGGGTGCTGTTTTCACAACGTTTCTTCTGTCTCTATTTTACCATATTTACGCTGTTTTGTACAGTACTTGGCGGGTTCAGTTTTGCGGAATCAGGTTACGGTTAAAAGGTGAGCTATTCCAGAGCGCCAGATGATTTCTTCTAGCATCATTACTCTTGTTAATGCGTTAAGATTGTAAGCGCTTATATCCTTCAGTATATATTTGTAACAAATCATTTGGTGCTAAATGATAATTATTCAGAAGCTTTCCGATATTTTGTGTATCGTGCAAATCAGTTGAAACAGCGAGTGCCTTATAGAATCCCTCAATACTCTTTTTCAGCCTGTTCAAGCATTCTTCATTAATTATACGCATATTTTTATCAGGAGTAGCCTGTTTTGAAATGGAGATCGAAGGGTGAATCATTATGGGTTCGGCATGGTCATTCGGATATTCTTTTTCGAACCAACGAATGGAACCTCCTAGTTGATTACAGTAATCTTTTGATATCTCTTGTGTCTCAGATTCATTTTTACATTCGATCACCCAATATGTTCCGTTACCGAGTGCCCATAAATTATCCGGTCCGATTCCTTTTGTTTCAAGATCCGGTCTAACGGAATAAAAACCAAGAAGTCTTCCTATCTCCTCAACAGCTCGTTCAAATACGCTGGAATCAGATTGAAAAGAAAAATCATCAAAGACTTTTTGCAAATGTATCAGAATAACATTCTGGTCCATTTTGAATGATTGTATGTGATTGACAATATTCTGCGCCTGATTTTGCACATTTTTTATTTTTTGATGTACAAATCCTTCGATCGGACTTAATACGCTCCTGTTTAGCTTTTTGGCAGACAATAGAATCTTTTGTGCACTAACCTGATCATGAAGATTCATATATGTTGCTTTTATCTGCATAAGATATCCCTTCAAATCATCATCGGTTAGTTTTCCTATTTCCTGATTAATGATTTCAGTGGAATTACATGCGTTTCCACTTAGATAGGACTCAAATGCTGCTCTCAATGCAATTTCAGTGGAATCTATTTGAGGTGAAGCGGAATACACGACATTTGACACAGCTTTTTTGCATTGCTGAATCCAATCCGGAATCTTATTCAATGAGAGGTCAGCGAGCGTAAAAATGTCTTCGATCGTTGGCAGTTCCTTTTCATCTTTAATCATATCCCATAATTGTTTTGATAGTTTATATTGTTCGGCAGTTGCGCTGCTGAAGTACTGATAACCTTTTTGTACAATAAGAACATCAGCAAGATTTGTTCCCATGAACACTATGCAGCAATTGTCTGTGCTCGAACGGACACCGCGTCCCATTCCTTGCTCTATGCGCTGCATTTGTTCACGAACCAATAGGTTGCTATCCATACAAATGCTATGGAAATATTTGTCATACTCTTTATTGAGGGGCGGGAGGCTGTCAATAATCAACATGCGGCAAGCGTCATCAGGTAAATCGATGCCATCATAACGGTTGACAAAAACAACCAAACCAAGACGACTGCATTTCAGCTTTCCAACAGTATCGAGGATATTATCTTTATCAACGATTATATTGGTGAATCTCCGCCACAAGACAGCTCGCTCATACGAGGGAACAATCACAACAACATTATGCTTACGAGCAATTTCTGCTGCTTTTGCACGAATCTCGTCGTCTTGAATCTGATTGTTAAGATGCTTCGGGAAAATAATCAATCTCGCGCCGATATCGTTTGCACAATTAGGCGTAATAATATTGTCCACTTCCGATTTCTTCAATCCTAATGCGGAAATGAAAACACTGTCATCAGCTAACGTAGCGCTCATAAAAATACGTCTTTGAGCACGCTGAAAGTTCCGAATTAAATCCATATCATTTCCAAGCGGAGATATTTCTATTGACCTTGCTGTAATTACGCAGTTGCATGTTGCAAAGCAGTTGCGCAGCAACGGTAATGAGAAGTAAATATTTTTGTCTTCATCATAAAAAGAATTCAGAGCTCTGTATATTTCTTGCTCTTTCTGTTGCCAGATCCAAAATGGTACAAGCATTCTTGTTTTAGGAGACTGCTCCTCAACAATTTCGGAATAAGTACGAGGATCATAGCTGGAAAGAGAATTATCGAGAATAGCAATAATATTGCTGTAGGCCTTGCTGTTATAATTGACTGTAATTGTGAACTGTTTTGAGATGATATCCATACAGGCATGCACGTCATCAATGATTATTGAACCAATGGGAATGTTATTACTGTCTCGCATTCCAAATACACTTTTCCCGTTAACCAATGTATGAATAGAGGTCACCAGAATAGCTTTACATTCTTTAAAGCTGTAATCTTCCTTATCGTCTGTAGCTTTGATTCCGAGACAATTGGCCTCATTAATAACTTGTTGTATTAAGTAATTATCCGGAACAACATATACAGCAGGTCCGACGTCTTCGTTCAAGGAGCTTTGAAGAATCATTAAGCCCACGACGGTCTTTCCGCTTCCTGTATTCATTTTTATGATTGTGTTTTTTCGGCTGCGATTACGGTACCATTTTTCCCAAACATCACTTTGCACATCTCGTGCATAAGCATAGTCATTGTTTTTTCTAGGAAGAGACATAAATATTGCGCGCGGATCTGTCGGTTTCGGGCCGGAGAGCGCATTCAGTTTTGACAGTAAATCCATAGTTCACCTCCGAGAATTGATTGGCTTGAAAAGTTGATGTTTTATAGAATCGCGTGTTTCTTGCTTGCGAAGATAAAAACTCCGTTTCCTAACATGCAGTATTGAATCTCATGAAGGAATGGTCGCTCCCATCTCTTTCAGCGATGCTGCATCATACGAAAAAGCAAACAGGTTTCCGCGGCGCATAATCCAGATTTTTTGCAGTTCCGGGCAAATCATCATACGGTCAATATCACCGCGCGCATGCAAAAAGGGGATATTCGGCTCCATTTCAATATCAGCAAAACTGCAGCTTCCTGCCATGACTTCAAAAAGCAATGTGCCGTCAGCCGAATAGGCACACAGCATATCTGCCGCTGATGCCTATGCCCCCGGTGTGAGCGGGTTTTCTTCATCAGGAACATAGATCAGGTATTCTGTCACGATCAGTGAACCGTCTGATGACACAAATACATTTCCGCTCTCTACCGAATGCTTCGGCGTGATGACTGTCTCAGTGCCGTTCTTTCGGACAACGATTTTTCCGGAAACTCTTTTATATTTCGCTATAGACTTCCTGTAAAATATACGTTTGTGCTATCCCGGAATATACTGAAGTGCCATTATAGACATGTCCGGTATGATAAAGCACATATATTCTCGATTGTTTTCTTATTGTTTATATCCCCGCTGCACCAGGCAGCGGGGATATATGGAATCTACTCCGTTTACGCATTGACATTCGCAATCAGTTCGAGCAGCAGTGTCTGGTCTGCGCCGGTCAGATTTCCGTCCGCGTCGAGGTCGGCGTTTGCCTTGCCCTCTGCGGTAACATTGATCTCGGCATCTTCTGCGAGAAAACGCGCGAGCAGCACGGCATCTGCAATGCTGACTTCTCCGTTGAGATCAACGTCGCCGCTTGCGGAGAATTCTGTTTTGCTGTCGAGATAGTATACGCTCTGAATTCCGGCTTTGACGTTTTCGGGGAGCAGGTCGGGCGCGTATACAGCAGCACTGGCGAGCATCCGCTCATAGGGCGTCTCATAGCCCATTGGGTTATTATAGAACATGCCGCCGTCGATCGGGAAGATGACCTCCTTCTGACCGCACAGATCGCCCATTGTCACGATATTCCGCTCGTTCAGATAGAAGTTGTCGCTGCATTCGTTCATGATGAGCGGCAGATCCTCCGGTCTGATCGTATCCGTGTCGACCACTTGAATCCACTTTGTCTTCCAGATGCCGCCGTGTGCGGTCGATTCGGCGAAATCGCTGAAAAAGTAGTCCGACATAAAGACCAGCGATTCCGGCATGTCGATATCATAGCCGCCCTTGTAGCGCTTTGCGATCCAGCCGAATGCAGTATAGCTGATGTATTCGAGCGATTCGGGCAGACGGATGATGTGCGAGCCGCCCTGCGCATTGGCGATTGCATAGAGATCGTTGTAATACGCCTCAAAGCCGATGAATTTGACATTTGCCGGGATGTTGATCCATGCATCGGCAGGCTTTTCATCGCGCGCATCACAGAAGGCATCTTCAAATGCGCATTCGTTCACGGTCTCAATGCTGTCCGGCAGCTGGATTTTACGAATCGCGGGCAGTGCTTCAAAGACGCGCCGGAATGCGTTTTTGCCGATCTCGGTCACGGGACAACCCTCGATCTCGGCGGGAATAATGATCTCCGCGGTTTCCGGGTCGATGCTGTCGTCGAGCCCGTTGATGCGAACGGTGCCGTCCTCGAGTACATCGTAGCTGAGCCCGTTTTCCGCGCCGCTGCGCACGACAGCTGGCGCCTCGGGTGCGTTGACCGGCTGATAAAAGCTGTCGCCGTGGGCCTCGTAATACCATGTTTGCCCCTCGCCCTCCTCGCTCTGCATGAGCCAGCTGTATTTTTCGATCAGCTCGTCTCTGGTCAGTTCGCCCGCGGAGGCTGTCATCGGAATCTGCGTCAGCAGCATAGATGCTGCAGCAAGGGCTGTGAACAGTTTCAGTTTCTTCATAGTAATCTCCTCCCTATTTCATGGCTAATCATGACAAAAACGATGTGCGCATATTTGCGAGGTACTGCAATATCATGGTGATATCTGTTGAGGTAACGCCGTTGTAGCCGTCAACATTTGCTGCTCTTCTCTGCTTCAATTCATCAGAATACACCATAAGAGGGTCTTCCTCCTTGATATAGGTCGCATACAGTGCATCATCTATGTTAATAGTGCCATCCAGATTAACATCGCCCAGTCCAAGCGTTTTGCAATTCATATAGTCATTCCAGTTTTCATAAGAGGGGTTATTGCCCGCTCCAACAAATAAGCACGAATTTGCATGGACAGAAATCGGCGCTCCAGTTCCGGAATAACCGGTATTACTGAAACACACATCAAACAAGGGAATCTGGGTGCTGTCAGGTGTTACTTTACAATCGAAATTATGCATCGTTCCACCAATCATATTTGTAGTGGATTCATTGGTGTTACTCAAGAGAACCCAGTTGTGGACGCATGTACCAGTTGCATTTGGAGCAAGGGCTGCGTCACTTCCAGAATAAGTTCTGGCGTAGATATGTAAAGTTTCATTAATTGCGATTGATTTGACATAATATGTGGCGACATAGTCGGCAATATTATTACTCGTTCTTGTCGGAGCACTCATTGCGGCATCAATCAACTTTTCGTCAATACCTTCATTCAGGAAAATATTACGAATCTGTTCTTTTGTCATTGTGGATGAAGTGGGAATACGGCTCGCATCATCAGTATCCGAGGCGAAATATGGCAAAGCACATGTTGTGAGCATGCCAAAAGCAAGAGTACCGGATGCAAGAAAACTAAAAAGTCTTGTCATTGAAAATCTCATTACTAACATCCTTTCATTTCGATTGTGAATCTTATCGGGAAGAACTTCCGTCAATACGCTAAAAGAGGAATTGTTTTGAGTAATCATTGACATCGTAGATACCGAATGCAGTCATAGGCATCATCCTTTCAGCAATAATAGACTCCTGTTCAACTTGCCGCCACCCAAACCACATTGGAGTAGTTTGTGATGCTCTGCGAGCTTGGGAAGAACCATCCCTTCTCCTTTGCATAATGCGTCAGCATAATCCGATAGTAGTACCCACCGGTAACCGAAACTGAATAATGATCCAGTGAATGGTACAATGCATCAGTAATAATCTTATCACTGATTGAAACCTCATCATTCCAGTTGGTCGATCCATTGGTGCTGCGCTGAACAGTGATGTCTTTGAAACCGATTTTTGCCATTGTTTCATACGCGCTGGTAACTGCCGTAATCTGAACTTGCTTTGATGCAGTTGCCATTGACAGATAAAACGACATGATTAGCCCAGTGGCATCAATGTTTTCGGAGTCACCAACTGTTTCATTGGGAGGAACTGAATCAAATGCTAACACATGAAGCGATGAGCTGATACTCATCATTACGAGGAACGCACAGAGCACTGCAAAGAACTTCCTGATTTTCATTTTTCTCGCCTCCTTTCGCAATAATCATGTCAAGTCCTTCTATATATACATGGCCTTTTTCGCGAAAAATCTGAAGAGAGAAAAATAATATTGTATAACACGACATAAATGTCAGCAAGCAAGGGCTGGATAATGTGCAATATAACGAAAATCGCCGTCGGTGCGGCGCCTTTCTAATAAGTTCTGCTTTACTTAATCATTGATATTAGTACATGGTAGCATTCATCAAAATCCAATCCGTCAGCAGCAAGTAAATAATGTGTCTTACCAATCATAAAACCTGCTGAATACTGTTTTTCTTCTTTTAGAATATAAACAGGATCTTCTTGACTTTCTTTCGGATTGCACAAATCCGCTGATACAAAACATCCTTTGTAATGCCCATTTTTCTGCATCACAAGACGCTTGTCACCGGCAAAGGGCAGCTCTTTATCATGGAGAAGCTGCTCGCAGAATACGCGCAAGATGAATCATAGGTAGAAAGGCGGCAGTACCTATGAGCAGACACTGGAAATATGTCGGCGTACCGCCGAATGATCCCGATGAGATTCTTGCGCTTCCGCAGAAATGCCGGAATTGCATATATCGAAAAAGTGAGGAAGCGGCGCGCTATTGTCCGCTTCCGAACTGTTGTCCGGAAAAGAGGGGTGAAAATGAAAGGCAACAACCGCAAACCGAGAGCGCAGACGATTGCGACGGTTGTATGGAGTAATATCGTCCGGCAGCAATATCTGCTCGGCA
>CAMNJD010000232.1 GCA_946540705.1 uncultured Ruminococcus sp.
ATTCTGATTTATTATTGCACCAGTATAAAAAACAATGCCCCGAAGCGCTTTTGTGAAACGCTTCGGGGCAAAACTTCTATATGAGTACCGGCATAACCGCAGGCGGGGTTCTATGTATCAACGGGATGCTGTATCGTTTATTCCCGCGGGCCGATATTGGTCCATCCCGAAACATCACACCGATTATCCAGCTTCGATCCGAGTGCGGCCACTGTTCCGTCCTTCCTTAATCCGATCGAGTGCGTATCCGCAGCAACAGCAACAATATCCGTCCAGCCGGCGGCATCGGGCTGCCCTGCCCTGTCATCTCCTTTCACGACCAGACTGCCGTCTGACTGAATGCCGATCGTATGAAAAGCTCCGACTGAAACACTGACAATATCCGACCAGTCCGAAAGATCACATTCTCCATATTTATTTTCGCCGCAGGCAACAACCGTGCCGTCTGTTTTTAATCCGACTGTATTCCAGTTTCCGACATAAATTGCTGCAATGTCGGTCCAGTCGGAGACATCGCACTGACCGACCTGATTATTACCTGCTGCAACAACCGTTCCGTCAGCTTTCAAGCCGACCGAGTGACTGTTCCCGGCACCGACTGCAATTATATCCGTCCAGTCGGAGAGATCGCACGCGCCGTCCGAATCACTCCCGGCGGTCATCACAGTCCCGTCAGCCTTTAAGCCGATCGTGTGAAAAGCACCGGCTGCGATCGCAGTAATCTCTGTCCAGCCGCCGGTATCCAGCTTGCCGGATGTCAGATGACCTGTGGAAAGAACGGTGCCGTCCGCCTTCAGACCGACTGTGTGGAAATCGCCGGCCGCTACAGCGACGATATCTGTCCATTCGGAAACATCACATTGTCCGTATTCATTTTGTCCGGCTGCAACGACAGTGCCGTCTGTTTTTAATCCCACTGTAGTGGTCATTCCGGCGGAAATTGCTGATTCATATTTCTGTGCTGTACTACGATCGAACTGCGTTTTCGCGTGTGTTGCCCCGTCACCGCAGGCAGTGAGCAAACATCCGAGAAATGAAATGATGATGAGCGGCACAAATTTTTTCCTTTTCATACCTGATGCCCGTACCTCCTTTTATAGTCTGGTATCATTATAACATATTTTACAGAAAAGCGCAATGGGAGCAGAAAGAAAAAGTCTCAGTATGAAAACATGGGAGCAAAATCGGCGCCGGGTACTGCCCGGTTATAACATATTTTACAGAAAAGCACAATGGGAGCAAAAAGAAAAAGTCTCAGTATGAAAGCATGGGAGCAAAATCGGAGCCGGGCACTGCCCGGTTATAACATATTTTACAGAAAAGCGCAATGGGAGCAGAAAGAAAAAGTCTCAGTATGAAAGCATGGGAGCAAAATCGGCGCCGGAGAGCGGAAGCTGCCGCATTTTGTGCATTCCGGTGCTTTCTTCGGATTTATACAACACCTCTCAGAAGCTTTTCCGTGCTGCATCACGCACCGCGACAGGTTTCGCATCCGCAATCTGCTATGATTAGGGTACTCCACAACAGAAAGGGTGCTCTGAACATGAAAAAGATCTTTCGCGTTATCGCAGCGGCACTGATGCTGCTGTTCTGTACCGCGTGCAGCGCGTCTGCGGCGGGGACAGATGCGGGCTCGCTGCCGCCGGGCGGACAGTCCTTGCAGCAGCTTCATTTGTCCGGTCGGCAGCAGGCGCTCCGCGGGGTCTGGATTCCCTATTTCACCTGCGATAAACTGTTTGAATCGGGCGACCCGCAGACCTGCACCGAAAATGTGCAGAAATACTTGCAGGAGCTTCTGGTTTTCGGCGTCAATTCCGTGTTCGTGCATGTCTGTGCTTTCGGCGAGAGCATCTACCCTTCGGCATATTATCCGCAGTCTCCGACCGTTCACGGGCTGGATGCGCTGCAAATCTTCCGGGACGCCTGCAATGATGCCGGTCTTGCGCTGCATGTCTGGCTGAATCCGCTGCGCCTCCAGACCAAAGCCTATATGGAGGAGCAGCGCGGTGACGCGGAGCTCGTCACATGGTACACGAACGAAGCGCTGCGGAAAACGCATCTCTCCGAATGGGACGGGCGGTTCTACCTGAACCCGGCGGCGGAATCGACCCGCAGCTTTCTGGCAGACGCCGTCACGGAGCTCATCACGAATTATCATCCTGCCGGGGTGCATATCGACGACTACTTCTACCCGACGTCTGAAACTGCCTTTGACAGCGCGGATTTTGCCGCATCCGGCAGCAAAAATCTCGCAGACTGGCGGCGCGGAAATATCACGGAGCTGCTCCGGATCATGTACGCGGCGGTTCACAGTGCAGATGCGCATGCGGTGTTTTCGGTCAGTCCGCAGGGCAATCTGCTGCAAAATTACGACACGCTCTACGCTGATGTTGCTGCATGGTGTGCAGCGGGCGACTGCTGCGATCTGCTGATCCCGCAGATCTATTTCGGCTATCGGAATGAGCTCTGTCCCTTTGCGGAAACGGTCGAGGAATGGCTGCTGCTGCCGCGGGCGGAGTCGGTGCAGCTTGCGGTCGGGCTGGCTGCATACAAGGTCGGCGAGGAGGACAGCTTCGCCGGGGACGGCAGCCGGGAATGGATCACCGAGCCCGGGCTGCTCGCCAGACAGACCGCCGAGGTTCTCCGCGAGCCGCAGCTTTGCGGTGCGGTCTGGTATCACAGCGATGCGCTGCTGAGCCTCTCCGCGCAGGAGCGCGATGCACTGATCCGCACCGTTCTCGAACAATAACCGGAATCGGGGCGATGCCTGTTCTCCGGGACAATCATCCGGAAAAATACCCCGTCAGCAGATTCACACCTGTCTGACGGGGCATTCTGTTATTTCAGGATCGGGTTGACATAGCGGGCGCGGTCGGTTGTTTTGGTGCCGTACTCGATCGCCTGCACCGGACATCGGTTGATACAGGCCGTACACAGATCGCACTGCGGCTTGACCCAGACCGGCTTGCCGTCCTCCATGCGGATGGCCTGCGAGGGACAGTTTTTCTCGCACATTCCGCAGTGGATGCAGTTGTCCCGCACCCAGAAGCGCTTGGTACGGTTCATCAGCAGGTAGCACTTCTGCATCATGCCGTCAGAGATTCTGGTCGGAACAGGCGCAGATTCGCGGTGAACGATCGCCTGACGGATCTTCAGGATCTGTCCGTTCACGCTGTCCAGAAGCGCTGCCTTTTCCGCATCGGAGGGCGGTGCCAGAAGGATCACGCAGTTATCGGGCATACGGACAAAAAATGCATTGTGCAGCGGGATGCCGCGCTTCTTCAGAAGGCGTTTGAAATAGCCCGCGCTGATAGAACGCTTGCCGCCGCAGGTCACGACTGCATACACATAGCCGGCATGTTCAAGCTGCAAATGCTCGGCAAAATCGCGTACAGTCGCGCCGACCGACCCGCAGTATTCCGGATAGACAAAGCCGACGCGCTCCCCCTCAGGAACGGAAAAGCGGTAGGTTCCTTCGCGGCGTGCCTGCGCCATATCAATGAGCTGCTCGCCCTTTACGAGCAGTTTTTTTGCTGCTGCCAGCGAATTGCCGGTGCCTGTGAAATAAAAGATCATATGATGAATCCTCCTTTTTCTGACCGACCGGTCATAATACGGTGATCCGGACTGACACCTGTCATCTGTCCGTTTCCTTGCTGAATTCCTCCGCGACCCTGCGGACACGGTCCGATGCGCCGATGAACGCCTCCGCGACCTGCGGGTCGAAATGGGTTCCGGCCCCCTCGCGGATGATGTCCATAGCCTTTTCAAAGCTGAACGGTTCCTTGTAGCTGCGCCGCGAAACCAGTGCATCAAAAACATCCGCAACTGCCATAATCCGGGCTGAGAGCGGGATCTCCTCCCCGCTGATGCCGTGCGGATAGCCGGTGCCGTTCCATTTTTCATGGTGATATTCCGAGAGGTTCTTCGCCTCGTCCAGATAGACCGAATCCGGCACCATTGCGATTGCACGGTCAATGATCGCGCTGCCGAGGGTCGTGTGCTGCTTCATCCGCACAAACTCCTCGTCGGTCAGGCGGTCAGGCTTATTCAGGATGATATCCGACACATGGATCTTGCCGATATCGTGCAGCGGTGCTGCGTTCTTCACATTCTCAATGAATTCATCCGTGATCTGCTCAGGGTACATTCCGCGTTTGCGCATCTCCTCCAGAATGATGCCGACATAAGCGGCGGTTTTCCGGACATGGTCGCCGGTGCATTTGTCACGGCTTTCGACCATATCTGCCAGCACCATAATCAAGCCGTTCTGCATCTTGGAGATCGTTTCCGTCTTGTGCTGGATATCGGTCACATAGCGTACGCTGTCGGCGGTCGTCTTGACGAAGGCGCGGTAGAGTGTTTCGATCTCGTCGCCCGTATGGATGCGCAGGCCGCGGATACGCGCAACATTCTCCTCCAGCGCTTCATCACTGTTATATGCGAACGCACCCGCTGCATAGGACATCGTGTTCACCGGCAGGATCAGATTGTGCTCGACCAGCCACATCGTCACCGCGAGAATGAAAATAAAGAATCCCAGCAGCATGGAGATCAGCTTGGCCAGAAAGCTCACGACATCATCCGAAAGCAGATTCATCGAGACATCCGCTGCCGCATAGCAGACGCAGGTTCCGTCCGCAGCGTAAACCGGGCGGTACACCGTCAGCAGCCAGCCGTAGGAATCGTCGGAGATGATCGGGTCGATCTCCCTGCCCGCCAGCAGTGCCGGAACCAGATCGTAAAACGACGGGTCAAACTCGATCACATCGCCGGGCTCCGAAGCGGCTGGCTCTGCGGTG
>CAMNJD010000233.1 GCA_946540705.1 uncultured Ruminococcus sp.
AATGGGATTCCAAAGGGACAATGTCCCTTTGGCGGGTTTGGGCGGAGCCCAATATCAATCATCGCGCAGCGATACCTTTTTCGACAGACTAAGCCATAGTATTTCTGACCGGCAGTCAGAGATACTATGGCTTTTCTGTATTTTGTTTGCGGTACTGCAAGGCAGTGACGCCGCATTTGTCCTTGAACTGCCGCATGAAATGCGAAACATTCTGATAACCGCACTGCACGGATATCTCCTGAATCCGCAGAGCCGTATGCTTCAGCAGGCTTTTCGCCTTGTTCATGCGCGCTGATATGACATCGTCAATACAGCTTACCGAGAAGGACTGCTTATAGAGCCGCTGCAAATGGCTCCTGCTGATGCCGATTTCCTTTGCGATCTGTTCAATGTCCCAGTTCCGCTGCGGGTTTGCCGTGATCTCACTGCGCAGCTTTTGCAGCAGCTCCTTGTAATCCGTTACATAGGCCGATGCGGCGGCAATGCGCTCCTGAAGCGCCTGCTCACATTCCTCCACGGCTGCCGCTGCATCAGAGAGTGTGTTCTGCGTCAGGCGCTGATATGCGAACACCGCATGCGGAACCGGAAGATCCGCTTTGCCGAGCAGTCTCTGCATCCGGTGCTCTGCTGAGACAAGCAGATCACTGGCGGCCTCTCTGTCATCCTTCCGGCAGTCTGCGGGAACTGTCACGGCGTAGATATTCGGCTGCATACGGGCAAGAAACCCGTTTTCCGGCAGTATATCACGCAGCGCATTTGCAAGCAGCAGGCATGGGTCTAAATCCGGTGTGCGGCTGCTCTGCGCCGGGATTCCCAGCAGGATCAGCAGCGGTGTTTCCGATTCGGCATAGGGGCGGTACAAAATATCGTGCAGATGCTCTGCAAATCCGCGCCGGCTGTACAGGCCGGATTCGGTGTCATGTGAGGACAGAATCGGAATCTGTCTGCGCCGGTATTCCATGTACATCGCCTGCTGTAGCTGATACAGGCCGTGCGCGGCGGCGTCAGACCAGTTTGTATAGAACGCATCCGTTTCAATGTCCTCCGGCTTTTCGTAGATGCTGGCCAGATAGCCGAAAATCTGGCCGTGCGCATGCAGTGCAGTCAGCAGGATCAGCACCGGATCATGCGGTGCGCAAAGAGCAGGGAGAATATCCTGCGTATCAAATTCATATTGATCCGGCGCATTCTTGCCCCGGCGCTTGGAAAGGGCGAGTATGGATCTTTCGTGAAAGCCGACCTGCCGGAATCGTTCGGGGCAGGCAAAGTCCATGCACCAGTCTTTGCAGAGGCAGATATCAAGCCAGATCCAGTTCGGCAGCACATGTCCGACGCTGTCTGTTTTTGTGATCCATTCATTTAACGTTGCCGCACCGCCGGTGTGCGCAAACAGGTCAGCAGGCAGGAATGTACGCTTATGCATCTCATTCCGGATTCTGGCACGGAAATAGGCATCCACCGGCGAGTACGGATTCTGCGGCATTTTTGCCGGGTCACAGCCGCAGCTTTCGCCGTATCGGATCGACTGCTGAACAGCCGAAAATCCGACGGATTCTCCGGTAATCATTTCGTGCAGCGTGAAAACGGCGTCCTCTCCGAACTGCCGTTCACGGCCCTCGACGGTTGTGATGCGCGGCCGATTCAGCCATGCGTCCCAGCAGCCGTCATAGCCGGTGATCCTGACCTGTCCGGGAACGGAAATGCCGTTCTGCGTCAGCGATTCGCTGAGTGCCGCAGCCATGATATCGCTGGCGCAGACAACTGCCTCCGGCATCGGAATGCTGCCCTCTGCAATTCTGCTTCCGATCTCCGCAGGAACCGTCCGCCAGAATCCACCGTAAAAAATCCAGTCATTCCGGAAAGGGAGCCCCGCCTCCAGCATCGCCTGACGGTATCCGGCAATGCGCTCCTCGGAGGCCGGATTGCCCTCCGTTCCGGAAATACAGTAGATCCGCCTGCATCCGTGATCTTTGATCATGTGCTTTGTGATGCGGTATATGCTTTCCTGCTGGCGCGGCTGTATGCTTTCAAAAGGGAGCAGATCATCGCCTGTGACGAGGCAGGGAATATCTGTCTGCATGAGCTGGCGGCGGATCGTTTCGCACACGGCCGGATTGTGAAAGCGGTCTGCGGCAAAGAGGATGCCGTCCAGACGGTGTACGGCGGGCAGTGCGTAGATGCTTTCCATGCCGCGGATGTAGCTGTCGTTCTGTAGATCTTCATGTGAATTATAAATGCCGGTATAAATCAGAACATCATATCCGAGCTTTGCGGCTGCATCGGAAATACCGTTCAGAAATTCATAATCCAGCGGATCGACAACAGACGGAATCATGACACCGAGCCGTTTCTGCAAGCTGATCCCCCCCTTTTTTATTAGTATATCACGAAACGGGCGGATTGTCAATCCAATCGGCACGAGGCACCTGCACTTTGATGCGTCTTGTGCATTTGCGCAAAAATGTCATTTTATTGAAGCGATATGTTATTTCTTTTTTTTGTGCTTCGTTGTATAATAAAGCCAGCAAATACGGAGAATCCGTAAATGCAAGAGGGAGATCGGAGTGAGAGGGGGATTTTTCCGATGAAAAAAACAATATCAGCGATGATGTCTGCGGTGCTGCTCCTGAGTGCTGTGCCGTTTATGCCGATGGAATCGAACGCGGCAGACAATCAGTACGAATTTGAAGCAGGAACGATCAAAGGCAGCGGCGAAAATCCGGCGGAGATCGCGGCAGTCAAGGGTGCGAGCGGCGGAAAAGCGGTCAATCTCCGGGACGGCGGGAACAGAGTCAGCGTGACTGTCAACGCCGCAGAGGAGGGCGCACACAGGATCACACTGCGCTACAGTCAGCCCTATGACGAAACCGGCAAGCCGCAGATCGTCTATGTCAACGGTCAGAGTGCCGGCGAGATCCTGTGTGAACAGACCGGCGAGGGCGAATTCAAGACCGTCAGCATCAGCGCAAATCTCAAAAAGGGCAGCAATGAGATTACCGTCGAGGCTTCGTGGGGATGGAGCTTTCTGGATGCCCTGCTGATCGAAAAGGGCAGCTTTACAAATTATTCCGGCGGCGGAAAGCTCTCAAATCCGAAGGCCTCCGCGCAGACGCAGTCCTTGTACAACTATCTCTGTGATACCTACGGGCATTATGTGATTTCCGGTCAGCAGGAATCCACATGGATGGGCAGCGAGAACTACGAGTTTGACATCATCAAGCGGGCAAGCGGCAAATATCCCGCACTCCGCGGCCTCGACTACATGGGCGACGATTTCTCCGGCTGCAACCGCCGCGCAAAATCCTGGTATCAGCAGGGCGGCATCGTGACGATCTGCTGGCACTGCGGCTCCGATTTTACCGGCAGCCACACCGAATCCATGAACACCAATCTCAACTGGAACGCAGCCCTCACCGAAGGAACCGCAGAGTACAGCAAGCTGATTGCCGGCATGGACAAGGGCGCAAAGGCGCTGAAGGAGCTGAAGGATGCAGGCGTGCCGGTGATCTGGCGTCCCTTCCACGAATTCGACGGAAAATGGTTCTGGTGGGGCAAGGGCGGCGCCGACAACTTCAAAAAGCTCTGGAAAATCATGTATGACCGCTACACGAATTACTGGGGACTGGATAACCTGATCTGGAACCTCGGCTACTGCGGCGACGTCAACGGCGGCTGGTATCCCGGCGATCAGTATGTTGACATCATCGGTGCGGACACCTATGTGAATCATACGGACTCCCTGGTGAGTCTTTACGGCAAGACCGCGCAGGTCGCCAAAAAACCGGTCTGCCTCCATGAAAACGGCCCGATCCCGGATCCGGAAAAGATGAAAAAGGACGGCGCAAAATGGCTGTGGTTTATGACATGGCACACCTCGTTCATCGACAGCAATGCGCAGAACACCTCTGATTACATCAAGCGTGTCTACAACAGCGACTATATGCTCACGCTGGATGAGCTGCCGGATATCTATCATTACGGGAATGCATCGGTCAGCGAAAACAGTGACCCTGTTTTTGAAATCGCTCCGCCGGAAGCGGTCAGGGGCGATGTGAACAGCGACAGCGTATTCGATCAAGCGGATGTGGTGCTGATGCAGAAATGGCTTCTTTCCGATCCCGATGCCGTGCCTGCCGACCGGAAAGCAGGCGACATGAACGCGGACGGCAGACTGAACGCGGCTGACCTGACGCTGATGAAGCGGGAGCTGAACGCGCAGAGCAGCAAGACACCGGATGACCCGCCAAAGACGGCATATCAGTACGATCCGGCAAAGCAGTACCATGAATATCCGCAGAGCTTCAAAAACGCGATCCCGCAGGCCGGAACTGTCGTGAAGGAGCATTACACCGGCATCAACGGCGAGAATGCACTGAATGTGTATCTCCCTTACGGCTACGACCCGAACAAACAATATAATGTGTTCTATTTCATGCACGGCATGGGCGACAGCGAGAATTCACTGTTTTATTATGACAACGGGGAAGCAGTACGCCTCATTGACAATATGATTCAGAACGGCGATATTGAGCCGATGATCATTGTCACGCCGACCTTCAACAAAGTCAGCGACAATACATTCTACAACGCAGAAAACGTCTGGAAGGAAATACGCATGAGCGTGATCCCGTTCGTCGAGGGCAAATATTCGACCTATGCAAAATCGACTTCGGAGGCGGATCTCAAGGCATCGAGAATGCACAGAGCCTACGGCGGCTTCTCAATGGGCAGTGTCTCCACATGGGCGACCTTTGAAAACTGTGTCGATATGATCGGATACTTTATGCCGCTCAGCGGTGCGCATCACTGGGGCACCGGAAACGCCGACCCGAATGCGCTGGCGAACGCAGTGCAGAAAGCCGGGCTGAAGACGAATGAATATTTCATCATGTCTGCAACGGGCACTTCGGACTTTGCAAACACAAATCTTGTGCCGCAGATCGAAGCGATGAAAGGGCTGGATCAGTTCGTATTCACTTCGGATTTCTCAAAAGGCAACTTCTGGTTCATGTATGTCACCGGCGGCTCGCACGACTGGTACTATGTCAGACAGTATTTATACAACTGCCTGCCGAACTTCTTTCGGGAGTAACTGACGCGGAATAAAATGAACGCCGCAGCGTTTCTGCTGATGATGCAGAAGCGCTGCGGCGTTTTTCGGACATCGGGGCTTGTCGGCCGGAATCGGATCAAGGCAGCGCTACTGTGCTTCGCCCTCGGAATAATCCGGGAGCGGCGGCGCTGCTGCGCCTGCCCCGCTC
>CAMNJD010000234.1 GCA_946540705.1 uncultured Ruminococcus sp.
AACGCTTGAACCATACCGTTGGCATGGATGCCATGAAGTTGCCCGCGTAGGATGCATCTGACACATCGGAATCCGTACCGTCTGCTTTTTTGCTATAATCATCAGGATCAAGCTCATAGTCCACTGTACCATCGAATTTCAGCGCAACAGGCTTGTTCCCGGTGATAAACCACGCATTTGCCCATGAACCATAGTCGAATGTGCCTGTTGTATAGTTCATCCGTGCGGGTGTCATGCCGATCGCATCATACATATACGACACACGGGTTTCTGGGTTGCTATCGTTTTTGTCTACTCGATAGCCATACAGTACGGCATCCATCATCACACGGATAGTCTCAATATTGCGTTCCATCCAGTCAAGACGGGTGTCCTGTGCTGACTGCGAAGTATCAACTTCGGTTTTGGTATATGTCGTTGCCTGCGGGGCTGCTGCATTTGCCTTTGCGAGAGCGGTTCCGAGATTTTCCTTGTCAGCATTCGTAAAGTCGTTTGTGCTCAGCCCCTTGCCGGTTTCTTTGTCGACCTTCGTGCCGATAGCCTGTGCGACCGCAACACCAGACTGTGCATTTGCGGATGTTGCACTATATGTCTGGTCAACACTTACAGGCGCGGGAATCGTGGGCTTGTTTTTGATATAGTCATCCGCCGTGGTGTCGGTTTGTGTCCAGTTAGCCTGTACGTTCGCTTCTGCTCCGGATTCAACACTGTCCAGCTTTGTCTTGTCGGCGTTGGTAAAGTCGTTTGTTGACAGTCCCTTGCCCGTTACCTTGTCAACCTTATCACTCAAAGCTGCGTCAACCTCGGTTTTTGTATACGTCGTTGACTGCGGGGCTTTTGTTGCAACTTCCGCATACAATGCCGCAACCCCCGCTGTATTCGCCTGAATCGCGCTGTTCATTGCCGCGGCAGATTCCTCATGCGTAGCGATCCAGTCAGACAGTTCTCTGAGCGTGTCATAGTCCTCGGGCGCATCAGACACGATCCTGGCAACCTCATCAGAAATGTGCCTGTCCGTCTCGGCCTTCGTGTAGTATTCGGAAAGATCAGCACCTCCGGACTGCATCGCCGCAAGCGCCATCAGTCTGGCCAGCATATCACTCATACCCACTCCCCCTCAAAATTCAGCATAAAGAACTGATGCCCGTCCGGGACGATGCAGACAGACCCCGGATCCCATTCCGGGAGCGGCTCCGGCAGATGCTCTGCATCCGGTGCGCAGATCGTCACCGCTGCCTTGTACAGGCCGTCCTCATACCGTGTGCGGCTGCTTTCGATCAGAATATAGTCATTGTTCATTCAGATCCCTCCTCTTCTTCCGCTGTCTCCGTGTCGTCGGTGATGACGTACATCGTGGCCGGGTTCTTGGGGGTCAGGGATTCGTAGGCGGATGCGCTCATAATCAGCAGCATCGCCGTGCCTCCCAGATACAGCGAAAATCCCCCGCTTGTCTCCCGGACAATATACATCGTGTCCGAATCCACCTCGCTCCTTTCGGTCGCCTGCTCATAGGCTGCCCTCGTCAGAAGCAGGATGCCGTTCATCCCCGTGTCAAATCCTCCCATCAGCCAGTCCTCCTTACTGCCAGAATTCTCCCGTTTGCCGTCATAAGCGGCTCTCCGGCGGCGGTGTACATTGCATACCGGAGCAGTGTGCGCGGATTTTCATCGGTAAACGATTCAAAATGCACCGTAACGGCCGCGCATTCCTCCTCTGCGTTCTCTCGCACTGTAACCGTATACAGCGCAGGATCCACGATAAACGACCTGTCCGAGCGTTTCAGCGCACGCACGACCATTTCCGATGTGTCCGGCGGGAATCCGGAAACGATCATCCGCGGCCATCCGCTCATGACATTGATCCGGATGATCTGCTCCCGGTAGAAATCCACCGGGTCGGTTGACCAGTCCGTTCCCTCCGGCGTGCTGATCCGGCTGCGCATAAATGGGAATGTGTCGATCTCCTGCGAGAAGACCTGTACATTTACCGCCACACCGCTGCGGGTAACGGCACGAATGCAGTCCCCTGCCCGCAGCAGCGGATTCCCACCGCATAGCAGCTCGCCCCGTACCGGCAGATGCGCACCGTTGGTCATGCTCTGTACGATCCTGGCATAGGCAGCATCCAGATCCGAAGCCGATGCAAAGCAGCGCACAAGCAGCTTTTCCTCCGGCACCGCCGATCCGATTACATTGCGGGTATCCGCCTGATAAAATGTCATGCCGGTAGCCGGCGCCAGACGCTCCGCGCCGATGCGAAGGGAGCCGGTGATCTCTGCCGAAACAGTCATGGAAGGCGTGTCTGCACACCAGCCCAGCTCGAGCCGGTTATCGCGGTTCATCCGCGCATTGCCGCCTTCGAGCAATGCAAAGCAGCGCAGCACATCCGCAGCCGTCACCGCTGTCAGATCTGCCTGTGACCAGTCCGGCTCCGTCACCGTCAGGGAATCCAGATTGAGATACGTCTGTTCCGCCGCGGCAAGCGTGATCCCCTGCGTGCCGAGCCATGTCAGGAAATTCCGGTAAAGCTGCGCGAAGGTATCACCGGGATGCACAAAGAAATACCCCGTTTGCAGGAATCCCTCCGCAGAGATCGCAGAGAGCTTCCCGAGGATCCCGTAGCAGTACGCCTCGACCGTTTCTTCATCCTGTGCGGAAGTCTCCGTCAGGATCAGTTCCCCGAAGGAAGCCGGCTCACAGACTGTGACTTCACCGGCAATCACGCGGCGGCGAAGGGAGCCGTCCTCATAACGCCCGGCATACCGCACCGAAAGCGTCTGGATCCGCTCACCGTATGCCACATCATGCAGCGTTTCCGGATCATACTGCCACAGCGAGATCCGGCTGCGGCTGACACCCCCGTCTGCATCGGTGAGAAGCCGCATTTCCAGTGCGCCGGAGACTGTGACCGTTTCTTCCTCCGTACCTGCGGCAAAGCCGGCATACGGATGATTTGCCAGATTCAGCGCTGTCACAAACGCGGCCTTTGTCAGATAAGGCTTCTCCCTGTGCAGGAAATACGCCGTTCCGGATCCGCGGACAGGCATTCCGCCGGCATCGACCGTGACCCGCGGTTCCTCCAGCCACATCCCAGTGATGTCCTGCACACAGGTGAATTCCAGGCTCGTAGTCAGTGTACCGGAGTAACCCTTCTGCGCACTATAGACTTCATTGCCCTTTGCGACCAGCCATCCACCCAGATACGACCTGGCAAAATACAGGTCATTTCCGAGGTTCTCGGCAATTTCCCGCAGTTCCTCCGTCACATCCTCCCGAGATACCTCGAGCCCCGCCCGCAGAGTGACAGTCTCGCCGAGATGCTCCGAGAGATCCACCGCCTCGAATGTCGCCCGCAGCTCCGGTACGACGATTTCCCCGATGACCACATCCGGGCTGTCGCTCATGACCTCCGAATAATGCAGATCAAGCAGCACCGGGTCTTCGTCGCTGACAGAGCAGTCGGAAAAGTCAAGCTGCACCGTTCTGCGCTTTGCGGCATCCAGCCAGTCAGTTGCCAGCACGGGACTGGTGGTGCCAGTGAAATAGGTGTTCGCCATAGAAATGACAGCAGCACCATTGTAGCGGCCCAGATAGCCGTTCTCGTTCGCTTCGTCGATCATGCCGTGAGAGCGCTCGGTGAACAGATCACCGGTGCCGCCAGCGTTCATAACCAGACCGGTCAGAGGCACGAGCTGCGCAACAGCAGCCTGATCGCCCATGATGGTCACAGGACCAAGCCGACGGAAATACGCCAGCTGGCCATCCAGTGTGGCCTTCACAATACCGTTGCCGGTTCCATAGAACGGAGAAGCGTAGTCATCGATAGAATCATGCAGAG
>CAMNJD010000235.1 GCA_946540705.1 uncultured Ruminococcus sp.
CGATCGGCTCTCCGAGCGCATTGACGACTCTTCCGAGCAGCTCCTCACCGACCGGAACCGAAACGATCCGTTTGGTTCGCTTGACGGAAGTGCCCTCTCTGATATTGTGATCGGAGCCGAGCAGAACTGCACCGACAAAGTCATGCTCCAGATTCAGCGCCATGCCTGAAACGCCGCCCTCGAATTCGAGCAGCTCACCGGACATGCACTTTTCCAGACCGTGAACATTGGCGATGCCGTCACCGACCGTGATCACCGTGCCGACATCGGCAAGATTCAGCTTTGCTTCATAATGTTTGAGCTGCTCCTTGATAATGCCGGTAATTTCATCTGGTCTTAAATTCATGTTGCACCTTCTTATACCGGATGCGGCGCTATGAAAGCTGAGCCTTCAGCGCATCCAGCCGAAATTTCACACTGTTATCAATCCGCGTATCGCCGTACTGCACGATCACACCGCCGAGAATGCTGCTGTCGATGTGCTCTGTGATCCGGACGGTTTTCCCGAGCTTCTCACCGAGCTTGGAACGCAGCCGCTCCTTCTGTCCGGGACTCATCGCGACCGCAGTTGTGACCTGCACATCGACCGTTCCCTGATAATCGAGCATCTGCGCGTCAAAATCATCTGCGATTTCGCAGAGATACGGCACTCTGCCGTGATCAATCAGCAAAAACAGCAGTCTGACTGCGTTTCCTTCATCACCGAAGATTTTTTTGGCGATGCCGATGCGCTCACCGACGGAAACAGTCGGAAGCGAGAGCAGCCTTGTCAGATCGGGATTCAGGGAGAAAAGGACAGCAAGCTGTCTGAGGTCGGCACGGGTCTCCTGAAGGGCAGAGTCGCCCTGCTCGCGCGCCAGTGAAAACAGTGCGTTTGCGTAAACCGCAGACACTTCAGAGCTCACTGCACATCACCCACCGAATCTATAAACTCGTCGATCAGTCTCGCATGATCCTCCGGATTGATCTCACGGCCGACGACCTTCTCCGCAACCATGACAGCCAGACCGGAGACTTCTCCGCGCAGTTCGTGCTCAGCACGGCGTTTCTCGCGCTCAAGCTCCTCCGCATTCTGCTGCATGATCCCTGCTGCATCGGCCTTTGCCTTTGCGATGATCTCATCCGAGCGCTTCTGTGCTTTTCTGGTCGCATTGCGCATCAGCTCGGCAGATTCCTCTTTCGCCTTGTCCAGCTTCTCGCGGTATTCCGTTTCAGCGGTTTCGGCGCGGTCACGCGCATCCTCTGCATCCCGCAGTGTCTGGTCAACGGCCGTCTGCCGTTCTTCCAGGATCTTGTTCACGGGCTTAAAGAGAAAATGCTTCAGGCCGAGGAAAAGGATCAGTGTATTTGCCAGCGTGAAGAGAATGGTGCCGGGATCAATGGATAAAAATCCTAGCTTCATTTCATTCAGTCCTTTTTACCGTATAGTTTCCGATTTCCGCAGCCGGTCAGGTAAACGGCTTGAGGAAGATCAGCAGCAATGCGATAATCAGGCCGTAAATACCGGTAGATTCCGCAACAGCACAGCCGACGAACATGGTTCTGGTGACTGCACCGGATGCCTCGGGCTGTCTCGCGATCGCTTCACATGCCTTACCGACGGCATAGCCTTCACCGATACCGGGTCCGATACCTGCGATCATTGCAAGGCCGGCACCGACCGCGGAACCTGCCAGTACGATTGCTTCGCTCATTTCCATAATAGATTACCTCCGTTCAGAATATACATCAGTTTGTTTGCGGTGCTTCATCATCCGCAGGCCCGGCATTGCTGATAAACACCATTGTCAGCATAATAAAGATAAATGCCTGCATGAAGTCAGAGAACAGGTCAAAGTACAGGGACAGCACTGCCGGAAGACCGACAGTCAGGACGGGAACCTGAAGATGGATCATGTGGCTCAGGTTTGCCAGTCCGTAGTAGATCAGCCCCATGATGATCGAGCCGCCGGCGATATTGCCGAAGTGACGCAGTGCCATCGCGGCAGGCGTCGAGACTTCACTGAGAATGTTGATCGGCAGCATCACGGGGATCGGATCGACAAAGCCCTTCAGGTAGCCGCCGATGCCGCCGTACCGGATTTTTGTTGCGGTGATCAGGATAAATGTCACAGCCGCCCACGAGAGCAGCACAGAGAAGTCAGAGGTCACTGCCCGGACGCCGAACAGGCTGATCAGACTGCCGAAGATTGAAAAGCAGAACACCGATGCGATATACGGTGTGAACCAGAGCCAGCGTTTGCCCATTGTATCGCGCACCAGATTTGTGATCGCCTCAACTGCCATTTCCGCGATCGCCTGCCGCTTGGAGACATTCCGCACTTTCAGATTGCGGGTCAGCAGGAATGCGGCAAGCAGGATCACGCCGATCACAATCCATTCCAGCACGACCGTTTCCGTGAAGTTGATCTGAAACCCGAAAATATCGAATGTCTTTATCACCTTTGGGCCGTCAACGCTCAGCTCCTCCGGTCCCTGAAGCACCTTCGGAATTGCAAGAATTGCCATAATTGTATTCGTCTCACCTCTTTTTTTCGCGGGACTTTGAATCCGCACGGGTAAACAGTGCGCCTGCGGTATAGACAAGCCGCGGGTAGATCATCGGGATTGCAACTGCGGCGGGCGAAAGATACCTGCGCAGTACAACAGCCGTTCCGAATGCCGCGGCAAAGAGCAGCAGACGCAGTGCATAGTAAAACTGATGCCGCCGCTGACTTGCCGTTCCGGTACGCCTGGCATCTGTCTCCATGCGCTGAATGCTGTACCGCAGAATCAGCAGAGAACCCAGCATCACGCCGGTACCCAGCACAAGCCCGGCTGCAAAGGCCAGCGTTGCACCCAGGACAATCACGCTGATGAGATATGCGGCAATATTCAGAAATACGGCACGCCTTGCCAGCATCCGTATTTCCTGCTGCATCTGATCTGCCGGCATAACTGCGCCTCCCCTTTCCGGATTCTATCACAGTATACCATAAATCCGGAAAAAAAGCAATGGGCAAACGCACAGAATTGTCCGTTTTTCAACACACTGTACAAAAACGGCACGACATCGCTGCGTGTTCTATACAGGTCTGTAGGGCGCTCCGCAGTTATTATACCATATTATGCGCAAAAGTGCAATGGGAGCAGTCAGAAAAAATCCACAGTGAGACAGCATGGGGGCAAAATCGGAGCCGGGCACTGCCCGGTTATACCGTATACTGTATGATTTGTCAAGTTTCCGGAGCACATATTCTGCCGAACAGAGGATCATATGCAGGCAACAGCGGACGATTGTGCATTGACAAGAAGGAGCGATCTGCGTATAATAGAGCTATAAAAGGAATGAAACCCTGCCGGTCTGACGGCAGGAAAACTGAAACGGAGAATGTTATGCGAAAACGTGTGGGGACGCTGTGCATAACTGCTGCAATGCTGCTTTCCGGCTGCGGTACCGCGCAGTCCGAAGAAAACACGATCCGCTTTTCATGGTGGGGCGGTGAATCGCGGCATCAGGTAACCTCTGACGCGGTTCGCGGGTTCATGCAGAAGCACTCTGACATCACCGTCAGGTGCGAATACGGAGCATGGAGCGGCTGGGAGGAATCCTGTGCCGCAGCGCTCTACGCGGGAACTGAGCCCGATGTGATGCAGGTCAACTGGAACTGGATCTCCGACTACAGCTCGGAGTCATCCGGCTTTCTGGATCTGCGTCAGTTCAGCGATATCATTGATTTGCAGCAATATGACGCTGATGTGCTCGAAATGTGTACGGTTGACGGCGAGCTGCGCTGTCTGCCGATCAGCGAAACAGGGAGAGTTTTTTTCTGGAACCGGTCGGCATTTGATGCGGCCGGAATTCCGGTGCCTGAGACATTTGCGGAGCTTTGTGCTGCCGGACCGGTCTTTCAGGAACGGCTCGGCGCAGACTGCTATCCGCTGGCGCTCGGCTGGTATGACCGGATGCTCTTTACAGTCTACATCCTGCAATGCAGGTACGGACGCGAGTGGGTCGTTGACGGACAGTTCCAATATACAGAAGCGGAGCTTGGCGAGGCTCTGCAAATCATTCAGGACATGGAGCACAACCATGTCATTCCGCCGCTGAAGCAGATCGCCGGCGGCGGAGCAGACAGCTTTGACAAGGACGAAAACTGGATCACCGGGAAATACGGCGGGATCTATGAGTGGGATTCCTCCGCGGGCAAGTTTATTGATTCCCTGGCAGACGGACAGGAACTGAGCGTCGGAACCTATTTCTCCGATCTCGGTGATTATCAGGGCGGATTTTCCAAAATTGCACAGGGCTTCGCGATCTCAAAACACACCAAAAATCCCGAAGCCTGTGCAGAGCTGATCGCTTATCTGGTCAGCGATGCAGATGCCGTCCGGACACTCGGTACAGAGCGCGGTGTTCCGCTGAATCACACCGCCTATCAGATTTGCAGCGATGCGGAACTGTTGGGGGACATGACCGCAGATGCTTACAGCCGGATGAACGACTGGGTGAGCTTCCGGATTGATCCGGATTTTGAATGTGCTGCACTGAAGGGCGGAAACGGTGTATACGAGGATGTATTCACCGGGATCAGCTACGGTGATTATTCGGTTTCCCAAGGCGCAGAACGGCTCTATGCCGGAATTCAGGCTGCCCTTGCCGGAGAACAGCCATGACAGAACACTTTTTTCATGAATATTTAGCACAGTATAAGCCGTTCAAGAACTACTGGAATTATGAAGACGGCTGCCTGCTGCTGGGCTGTACGCGGATGTTTCGCGCAGCGGGCAATACCGAATATGCAGAGTTTGTTCTGCGGTATCTCTCCGGTCGCATCAACTCCGACGGCAGCATCCCGTCCTATCCGGTCGATGCGCACAACCTTGACAGCTTCAACTGCGGAAAGGTGCTGTTTTTTGCGGCAGAGCTGACCGGCGAGGAGCGCTACCGCAAGGCCGCTGCCTGGATCGCAGAACAGATCCGTCAGCACCCCCGCACAAAAAGCGGGTTCTGCTGGCATAAGCAGATCTATCCCGAACAGATCTGGATCGACGGGGTTTACATGGCCGCGCCGTTTTTCGCAGAATATGCGAACGTGATCCGCGATGAACGGATCTATGCCGAGATCAGCCGCTGGTTTTCATTCGTCGAGACACATATGCGCAATCAGGATAACGGGCTGTATTATCACGCATTGGATGAAGCCCGGACACAGGCATGGGCAGACCCGCTGACGGGGCTCTCCCGCTCGCACTGGCTGCGCGGTGAGGGCTGGTATCTGATGGCGCTCACGGATACTGCCGCGCTTCTGCCGGACAGTCAGGCTCCGCTGCGGGAATTGCTGCATCGGGCACTGCGCCGCGCTGTGACCGCGATTCTCCCATACCGTACACAGAACGGCTTGTTTCTTCAGGTCATTGACCGTGCGGATGTACCGGAGAACTACGAGGAAACATCAGGCAGCCTGATGGTCAGCTATGCGATGATACAGGGAGCGGCTGCGGGCATACTGGATGCAGATATGATGCAGGCCGGAATTGACATACTCGAGGCAGTCCGGGCACAAAAGCTCGTCCGGACAGAGAAGGGCATGCGGCTGACCGGCATTTGCAGTGCTGCCGGACTCGGCGGAACAGGAAACCGCGACGGAAGCTGCGAATACTATCTCTCGGAGCCGGTCACACAAAATGACCCCAAAGGTGTCGGTGCGCTGATGCTTGCGGAGGCGGCGCGGCTTCAGGCGATCCGCCGGGCGGAGCTGCGCAAAAGCGCCGTCTGAGACTGTCAATCTGACAAATCATGATCGGAGGCATAAAATGCAGGAATATCGGATCAAAGCAAACGAAGCCCAAAAGCGTCTGATTCAGGGCAATCGCCGCTTCATGGAAATGCGGGAGCTGACCTGCAATGTCTCGCCGGAAACACTGCTGCATTTCTGCGAAAACGGACAGCAGCCCTACGCGATCATCGTGACTTGCTCGGATTCGAGAGTCGTCCCGGAGCTGATCTTTTCGGCGGGGATCGGTGATCTGTTTGTGATTCGCGTTGCGGGCAATGTCATAGACGCACATCAGCTCGGCAGCATCGAATATGCAGCGGAGCATCTCGGAACAGGACTGATTGTTGTGCTCGGTCACGATCACTGCGGCGCGGTGCATGCAGCCGTGGCACATGAGCCTGACGGCTATATCAAATTCATCACGGACGAGATCCGCAGGGCTGTCGGCGATGAAACCGATGAATACAGGGCATGCTGCCTCAATGTCAGGCATAGCTGCGAGGTGATCGAACAGAGCCTTCTGATCCGAAGCGATGAGCAGCAATTCGGACTTCAGGTGCTGGGTGCTGTATATCATCTGCAAGACGGGCATGTCGCATTTCTCTGAACGAAAAAACCGCATTCCGGTGCAGAACCGGGATGCGGTTTGTTTTAGGCTTCAAAAAATCCGAAATGTTCAAGTGCCTGCGCAACGCCGTCATGCCAGAGGTCGGCTGTGACATAATCAGCGTAGGGAATCAGCTTTTCGCCGTTGCCCATTGCAATCGACGTACCGCAGCCCTCAAACATCGGCAGATCGTTGAGGCTGTCACCGATCGCATAAGCATCCTCTTTCCGCAGACCGTAATGCTTCAGCACAAAGTCGATGCCGGTTTTTTTGCTGTATTGCAGCGGCACCATCTCCGCGAAGCCCCGGCCGCGGTCGATGAACGTAAAATGCTGCGCGATACCGGATCTGAACCGTTCCAGATCGGTCTGTTCATCATACGCAATGACGAACTTGTCAAAGCTGAAATCGGGATCGGTGACCTTACGCCAGACATTCTTCTCCTGCATCCGGAATGTATCACGGATCATTGTGACAAACGGAAGCTCCCGCGCCTGCGGGTC
>CAMNJD010000236.1 GCA_946540705.1 uncultured Ruminococcus sp.
CTGCCGTGAGCAGCGTCGGCAGGACAAAGACTGCCGAAAACGGACAGATCATCGCGGGGAGACTCAGCAGCCGCATCCGCACGATAGACAGCGTCTGCCCGGCCGTCAGCTTAAAGCTCAGCACCAGCACCCGCACCGCCGGAACATGCGGCATTTTCAGAAAGCAGTAGGGGATTGCCGTGCAGGCCGCAAATACCCGCACCGGCAGCCAGACCGCCGCACAGGTCAGCATCAGCAGATGCAGTACCGTCAGCAGGGGCAGCACGCTTTCCTGCTCCGGCGGGATCGACAGCCACAGTCCCTTTGCGGTCATCATCAGCACCAGCGCGGGCGCCGCCGAAACGGTCAGGCAGATTCCGCTGAGCAAGCGCACGGCGATTGCCCGCATCCACAGCCAGAGGCTGCTGCTGCATGACAGAAATCCGTTGTCGTTTTCGTCCAGCAGACCCGAAAGCACCCCGAGCTGCCACGCGGTCTGCATCCGGAGCGGCGTCACGCACAGCAGCGATGCAAGCAGCACCGCAGGGAGAAACAGATCCCACAGATTCGGCCCGGCACCGAATGTATCCGCAGGCAGCAGCAGACGCTGTATGACGCTGCCGCAGATCCCGCAGAACAGAAAAACAGTCAGCCGCGCTGCCCCGAGCACCGCGGCTGATCGCCGTTTTCCGCGCAGACGCTGCGATGCCTCATGCCAGAGCCGCATCATGAGGCATAGTCCTCGAGCACCTCGCGCAGTGCCGCTTCGCCCGTCACGCGGATCCCGTATTCCAGCAGAATGCGGTCGTAATCGGGCATGCCAGCCTCCTGCACCGCATAGGCCGCAGCCGGCTCACGCTTGCCTGCCTCATAGACATACAGTGTCCCTTTTTCCAGCCGGACTGTATACTCCGGCTCCCGCTCCGGGGCAGTCTCCGCCCTTTCAGGCTCCGCCGCACGCAGCGTGACCGGACTGTCCGCATGCAGCTCCCCGGTATACGAAACCTCCGGAAGCTCGTAGTTTCCGTGCGCAGACTGCGGCAGAAGCATCGTGCCTGCTGCAAGCAGTGTCATGCCCGTTACAAGAACCGGGCGGAACCATGTTGTTGCTGTCATGTTCAGCACCTTCCTTTCCTGATTACAGTCAGTATGCTGCAAAATGTGCGGAAATATGCTGCGACATTGAAAAAAACATGAATTTTTTTGAAAAGGGGTTAACAAGAAACGAATTTTGTGATATAATGTACAGTGTATCTTTATAGGTACAAGCAACTTCTCTTTGCACGATATGAAAGGAGCTTTTGGCATGAGCAAAGCAAGGCCCGCGGGCAAGGCAGCCGCGGCTGCAAGAAAACAGCCCGTAAAACAGCCCGTTAAGGAGAAAAAACGCAGGCGCAGACGCCCGGTGATCCTCCGTGTTCTCGGAAGCATCGGCTCCGTTGTGCTGATCACGTTTCTCTCGTTCTTCCTGCTGTTCTGCGTCACGGGTGCGATCTGTGCAGTCGCAGCGACAACATATATTATCGACTACATGGAGAGTACGCCCTCGGTCAGTATTCAGGAGCTGACGATGAGCTTCGAGACAAATATCTTCGAGAAGGATGCCAACGGAGAGGACAAGCGTATTTACCATGTGCAGAACGATGTGCAGCGGATCCCGGTCACGCTCGACCAGATCCCGCAGCATACCCGCGATGCGTTTGTTTACGGTGAGGACGAGCGCTACTGGACGCACGAAGGCGTGGACTACAAGCGTACCGTCGCTTCCTTCGCAAATATGATCCTCCAGTTCTGGAATTCCGATCAGGGCGGTTCGACGATCACCCAGCAGCTCGTCAAGAATATCACGGGAGACAACGACAAGAGCCCGCAGCGTAAGATCCGTGAGATTCACCGTGCGATGCAGCTCGAAAAGAATTATTCCAAGGATGAGATCCTCGAAACCTACCTCAACTACATCGGCTTCGGCGGCGCCGCAAACGGCATCGAAATGGCTGCGAGAAAGTATTTCGGCAAGCATGTCGAGGAGCTGACGATCGCAGAGTCGGCATGTCTGGCGGCGATTCCGCAGAGCCCGGAGGTCAACAACCCCTTCGCAGGCTATAACGAAAAGGCCTATAACGCCGTTACCGATACATGGTACATCACCGACAAGGTCGTCAATACCGGCCGCGAGGTCAACCGCAACCGTATGGAGTACATTCTCGGACAGATGTACAAGAACGGCGCGATCACCTTTGACGAGTATCAGTCTGCGCTCAATGAGCATCTGGTCTTTACCGACACCGAGGAGTACAAGCTGCTGCACCCCGAGCTTCAGAAGGTCGAGGAGGACGGCACGATCACGATGACCACCGGCGAGGAGGAGAACGAATCCACCGACTGGGTCATCGACGAGGCACTCCGCGAATTTGCACATTATCTCATGGACAGACAGGGCATCTCCTTTGACCGTGCCATGTCAAAGATCAACAAGGAAGGCTATCAGATCTACCTGACCGTTGACCGCGAGATGCAGGATTATGTTGAGAAAAAGTATTCCAATCTTGACAATCTGCTCGCGGGCATGACCAACTCCAAGGCAACAACCATGTTCCGTGACCTCGACGGCGACGGAACATATGCCGACGACGAGAACCTTGTGCTGAAATCCGGCTTCGCCGCGATCGACTATCACGGCAGAATCCTCTGCACGGTCGGCGACATCGGCGAGAAGCAGGGCTCCCTCGGCATCAGCTATGCTTCGACCGAAAAGCAGCAGCCCGGTTCTGCGATCAAGCCGGTCACCACATACGGCTTTGCACTCGAAAACAACTATATCACATGGGGTACCCATGTTCTGGACTATCCGCCGCTCACGGTCATCGACGAGAAAACCAAAAAGGAAAAGCTCTGGCCGACCAACTATGCGGATGACAGTGACAAAACGGTTTACACCAACCAGAAGATCAATATTTACTACGCGCTTCAGGTCTCCAAGAACACCATTCCGGCACTGCTCTGCAAGACCTACGGCTGTGACAATATCTTCAAGTTTGCAACGGAGAAACTCGGCCTCGATCTCTATGAGGGCACCGATAAGGACTACGCACCGCTTGCCGTCGGCGCTCTGGGCTACGGCGTTACCGTCACGGACCTCGCAAATGCATACATGGTCTACGGCAGCGGCGGCTATTATGATGAAGCACATATCATCAGCCGTGTCGAGACTTCGGACGGTACTCTGGTCTATAACGGCGATGACGGCTATGAATCTGCTGTCAGCGACGAGACTGCTTATGTCATGAACAAGCTGCTTCAGAATGTCGTCAATGAGGGTACCGGTAAACCCGCAAAAATGTTCCTCAACGGCAAGCAGGTTCCGATTGCCGGCAAGACCGGTACGACATCTGACTGGTGCGACCTGATGTTCGTCGGTTTGACGCCTGATTTCACCAGCGCAGTCTGGGTCGGCTATAAGGAAAACAAGAAGATCAAGAACCACGGCGCGATCAAATCTGCGTATGTCTGGAAGAATATCGTCGGCGAATGGGTCCTCAATCACTACGACGGGAAGGAAGACTTCCCGAACTGCGAAAATATTGTGCAGGGCTTTGTCTGCCCGGCAACCGGCAAGATCGCGAATGCGTCCTGCGGCAAGGGTGCGCCCGGTTACTGGAAGGGCTCCTATACGCCGTACTGCGATAACCGCGAGCTGAATCTCGGCTATATGCTGGAAGATGAGTAAACCGGGACAGGCGCAGCAGCGCATCCTCACGAAAAAATGGTATCTGTATCTCACCGAGTTTTTCGCCGGCATGTCCGTCATGGCGGTGGAGCTCGGTGCGAGCAGACTGCTGGCTCCGTATTTCAGCTCCTCGCAGATCGTCTGGACCATTATCATCGGCACCATTATGATCGCGATGGCGCTGGGCAATGTCTGGGGCGGACGCTCCGCAGACAGGAACCCCAATCCCGATAAGCTCTACGGCAGAATGCTGATCGCTGCGGTCTGGATCGCGGCGATCCCGTTCATCGGAAAAATGGTCATCCTTGGCATCTCTGCCCTGCTGGTCATGACCGTCAACACGAATTTCCTGATCTGGGCGGCGTTCCTCTCGTGCATGATCGTCTTTGTCTATCCGCTCTTTCTGCTCGGCACGGTCACGCCCTCACTGGTGAAATTCTCCGTCAGCAGCCTGGATGACAGCGGAAAGACCGTCGGCACGCTCGGGGCCGCGAATACGATCGGCAGCATCATCGGCACATTTATCCCGACTTTTGTGTCGATTCCGGCCGTCGGCACCGCCGCGACCTTCGTGATCTTCTCGGGCATCCTGCTGCTGCTGAGCGCGGTGTATTTTATCTCTGTGCGGCGCGGCGCCCTGAAGGTCATCATTTCTGTCATTCTCTTTGCGGGCTGCTCGGCCGCGGCACTGAGCTTCGGCTTCGCCTTCTGGGAGAAGCATCTCACGCTGGAGGATGAATCCGTTTACAATTATCTACAGGTGCAGGAGGATGACTCTCGGGTCATCCTCTCTACAAATGTGCTGTTCGGCGTGCAGTCCGTCTACATCAAGAATGACACGCTGACCGGCATGTACTACGATTACGCGCTCGCCGCGCCGATGATGCTGGAACAGCAGGAGCAGACCGATCTGCTTGTGCTGGGCATGGGAACCGGCACCTACGCGACACAGTGCAGGCGCTATTACCGCGATATGCACATTGAGGGCGTCGAAATCGACGGGAAGATCACCGACCTTGCGCACGAATACTTCGCGCTGCCCGATGACATTCCCGTCACGACCTATGACGGCCGCGCTTTCCTCGGCGGCACCGATAAAAAGTACGATATCATCATGGTGGACGCCTATCAGGATATCACCATTCCGTTTCAGATGTCGTCCAGGGAATTCTTCACGACGGTGCGCAGTCACCTCAAGGAAAACGGCGTCATGATCGTCAATATGAACATGATCTCACAGGATGAAAACGGCATCAACGCCTACCTCGCGGACACGATCGCGTCCGTGTTCGGGAATGTCTATACCGCCGATGTCAAGGGCGCGACGAACCGTGAGCTGTTTGCATCGGACAATCCTGCGATGATCGAAAATCTCAGAAAGCATACACAGGAGACTGACAGTCAGGAGCTTGCGGAAATGATGCAGGAGGTGCAGGCGCGGCTTGTGCCGTACAGCGCCGGAAACCGCATCCTCACGGATGACAAGGCACCGGTCGAGCTGCTCGGGATGCAGACGATCGACGCAATGATCTCCCGCGAGCTCGATTATTACCGTGACAAATTTGAAAAGGAAGGCATCAAGGGGCTGATCGGCTGACAGGCGGATCGCGCACTACAGCACACAGAGGAGTTTACCTATGTTTCGGATCGTATGCCCGTGTCATTTCGGGCTCGAAAGTGTATTGAAATTTGAGCTGGTCCGCCTCAGCGCAGCGGAGATCTCCGCAGCAGACGGCCGGGTGTCGTGTTCCGGCGGATGGGATACGGTCGCGGCGGCGAACATCGAGCTGACGACCGCCGAGCGCGTGCTCATTGAGCTGGGGCAGTTTTCCGTTGCGGCACAGCGCGGCAAAACCGCCTTTGACCCGCTCTTTGACGGCG
>CAMNJD010000237.1 GCA_946540705.1 uncultured Ruminococcus sp.
CGGACCGCGAGATTCTGTATCTGCGTGCAGAACTCGAACTGCCGTACGGTGAGATTGCCGGCGCGCTCGGCATCACTGCGGCTGCGGCGCGGCAGCGTTTCCGCCATGCAAAGGCAGCACTCAAAAAACTGCTGGAGGAGGATCAAGATGCGTGATGATGTAAAACGGACGCTGGCTGACTGCACGGAGTCTGCGCTCGACCGCGAGATCGCGGAAGCGGATACACAGCCGCAGCACTGTTTTTCTGCGGCACACGAACAGAAAATACGCACGCTGTTCCGCAGCCCGATTCCTGTTCGGCGTACTGTTCACGCGGGGTGGCGCGCCGCCTGCATCGTACTTGCGGCAGCCCTGCTCTGCGGCGCTGCATGGTACACCGAACCGGTCAGCGGGTTTCTTCGCAAAACGCTCGGGAATCAGCCTGTCATTTCGGTGGAATCTGACACAGATGCGCCCGAAACGATCATGCAGTATTATCTGCCGGAAACGCTGCCCACAGGCTATTCGCTGCAGTTTTCAAACCGCTGGGCGCGTTATGCGATGACCTCGTACCTCGGCAATGGCACACAGCTGATACTGTTTCAGTTTGTCAAGTCGGAATACCGCGATGTGCTGCTCGACGACAGCAGCACCGCAAAATATGAGACCGATGAGACCGGCAGGCGGTATCTGGTCTTTTCGGCAGAAAACCGTGCGGGCTATTCCGTCGTATGGGAGCAGTCAGATTATGTATTTCTATTGAATGTGACTGATGATTTGCCGAAAGCAGCGGCGTTTTCTTTGTGCAGATCGCTGAAAGCTGCGGAATGAATCTCACATTTGCGATGGCAGGACTGTCATTACGAGCAAAGATCACATTTGCAATGCGAAAGGAGCATTTGCCGTGAAAAAGCCCGTGATGACAGTCCTGCCTTTGCTCTGCACCCTGCTGCTGACCGCCTGCGCCGACGCGCCGAGCAACATTAAAGATACGATTGGAATTCTGGATCATGCAGAGAGCAATGCAGCTTATGCGGCTGACAACTCTGCGTTGGATGATATTTTATCAGATTATGCGGCTTTACCCGAAGTCCGCTCGCGATTAAAGTCAGACCTCGCGGCGAATCATTCCCAGATCGCGGTCGCAGATGCGTTTGTCGGCGATTCTGCTTCTATGCCGACCTATGCATGCTCCCTGAATGCCGTTGATGTCACGGACGAAACCGAAAACCGTGCGCTGCAAATAATAGTCCGTGATCTGTTCGGTGCGACCCCCGCAAGCTCCGACACTGCACTGACACTTCACGATGACCCGACAGACCCCGATTACCCTCCGGTCGATCATCCCTCTGATTGGAACGGTGACGGCAGGATTGAGAATGCCAACTGTACGAACATGGATATCCTGTCCTATACGAAGACGCCGGATGATCCCAGCATCGGCTGCTATATCCACGGTTCCGGATACAGCTTCGGCGCGCAGCTTACAATGTTCGATAATCCGCCCGCGATTCATTCATCCTTCCGCGATGAACAGACATTTGATATTCTGATGCATCCGGCAGATGATTCCGATGCATTTCCGATGTATGACGGAACGATCTGGTCCGTCAGCGATGCAGCAGCGTATTTTGAGGCGTTTTATAACAATACGCTTTCTGTTCTCGATCCGGAGCCTTACACATACAAGGTCAAATATCTGTATGTGAAAGCACTTGGCGACGGCAAATACGGCTATCTGGCGGAAATGATGCAACAGGATGCGCAGGGTAACGCCTTTGACGGAGATCACACCTCCGGTTTCCGGTTCAGCAAGGAGACCAAGCAGACTGTCGCGGACGGAAAACCGTTTTTCTTCCCGGAAATATCCTATTGCTATGCCTATCTCAAGGAGACGGTCGGCGTTTACTATAAGTCTGACAGCATCAAGCGCACAGCCGTTTTGCAGGAAAACGGGGAGCTTCTGACACTTTCCGGTGCCCTGAATCGACTCTCCGAAACACTCGCGAACAGAAAGGCAGTAAAGATTCCGCGGGCAGAGCTCTGCTATGCGCTTTTCTGCGACGGTTACCCGTATTTCGGGGAATGGGGCGTGGATTATAAAAATACGGGCGACTTCTGGTACAGCGAAGTGCTCTGCAAGCGCACCTGTGCGTTTACACTGCGCCCGGTGTGGGTATTCCGCACAGAATACGATGTGATCGACAATGTGCAGGACGGCAGAATGCTCGGAGAAAAATATCTGGTCGATGCCGTGACAGGTGAGGTGACAGTCGTCCGATGAAACAGATCACATTCGGCAGAATTGTACTCTTTGCGCTGCTCTGCACCGCTGTGAGCTTTCTGGGCACCGCATCATACCTTGATGCGGACGGCAATGCGCGCGCTGTCACGATATTTCGCTATTATTTTCTGCTGCACGGCAAAGGCGCCTCCTGTGTTGATATGATCCTTGCGGGCGTTGCCGGAAACTGGTACAGTGTGTTGATGCCGCTGTTTGTTTCCGCGCCGGGGCTGCTCCGCTTTGCCGATCTGGAACAGTCGGGCTGTTGGCGTTTTTGTAAGACAAGACAGGATGCAAAGCAATATACCCGCCGCACCTATTTCAATATCTGCGGCACCGGCACAGCGGCAGTTTTGCTCGGGTACCTGATCTTTACGCTGTTCATGCTGCGGTATCCGGCACCGGTTCCGTTTGCCGATGAAGACGGCTTTGTCATGGAAACACCGATCACGCTGAATCCGCTTTGCCGGCTTTTGCATTCCCCGGTTCTGCTCTGGTGGTGCGTGCTGCGGTTTGCGATTGTCGGACTGAATGCGTGGCTCTGCGCATCGTTCTGCTATGCTGTGTATCTTCTGACGCTGAACAAATACAAGGCGATCGGGTTTCCGCTCATTCTGATTTATCTGCTGAATAATATCTCCATGCAGCTCTTTCTGCATCATAACTGGGACACGCGCTTTTGCATTCTGTCGCCGGGCGATCTCATCAAAAGCGGTGAAACATGGTTTGCAGACGCATTTGGGGTCAGCTTCTGGCTGCTGCCGCTCGGCTTTCTTGTGCTGATTGCCGGAATGTATTTGTTGACCGCAAGACTGCTGAAACGGAGGGAGCAAAGATGAATCGGTATGTGCGTTCGGTCTGGCTGACATGGCTTTCCTCTGACAAGCAGATCATAACGGCAGTCAGTTTGATCTGCCTGTATATGTATGTCATTTCGCCGCTGCGGGAATGCGGAGCAGTATTCGGTGATGAGCCGCTGCAGTTTCTTGAGCCGTTTCTTACCATGCTTTGCAACGGCTTCTGTATGCCGGTCGTCATTCTGGCGTTTCTGATCAGCATCATTGATTTCCCTGATACCAGCGGAAATGTGACCTTCATACTGACGCGCATCGGCAGAACACGCTGGTATTTCGGACAGGTGCTGTTTCTGTCCGCAGCGATCGTGACATTTCTGGCAGTACTGTTTGTGTTCCCGCTTCCGTTTACCGGTATGCAGTCTTATCTGCCCAACGGCTGGAGCAATATCTCGCTGAATTTGCAGGATGATTTTTATCTTGATCTGCGTACGCAGTATCCACTGGCATGTATAGATTTGTCAGTCATCAATCATTTCCGCCCATATGAAGCGCTGTGGGTTTCGCTGCTGTTCACCTTTCTGAATCTGCTGCTGCACGGGCAGATTCAAATGTATCTGTCACTGCGGTTTCAAAGGACAGTCGGAGTAGTCGGTTCGGTGCTTGTGCTCGGCTTCGGGCTGGTGACATGGGCGTCACAGACGCCGGCGCGCTGGCTGCTGCCGTTTTCGCACGGAACGGTCGGCTGGCATTATGACAAACTGTTTCAGATCACGGAAATGCCGGTATCGCTGTCGCTTGGGTATCTCATCGCAGGGAATGTGCTCATATTTGCGCTGTCTGCGTATACACTGCGGAAAAAGCAGCTCTGGCTCGGAGGAAATGACCATGATACAAATTGAACAACTATCGCTGATAATCAAAAAAACAGAAATTCTAAAAGACATTTCCGTGACATTTGAGACCGGCAAAATACATGGTCTGATCGGTCGAAACGGCAGCGGCAAAACGATGCTGATGAAGTGCATCTGTGGGTTTGTCCGCCCGACTTCAGGCACAGTGACAGTCGCCGGAAAAGGCATCGGCAAGGACTGCGACTTCCCGGAATCTGTTGGTATTATTATCGAGACACCGGGCTTTATTCCGTATTATTCAGGGTATCGCAATCTCAAATTACTTGCCGACCTCAACCGCAAAATCGGCAAGGAGGAGATTCGCGCCGCTATGCAGAAGGTCGGGCTCGACCCCGACCTGAAACGGCATGTGCGTAAATTTTCGCTCGGCATGCGGCAGCGTCTGGGACTTGCGCAGGCAATCATGGAGAATCCCGATCTTCTGATCCTCGATGAGCCGATGAACGGTCTCGATAAGGAGGGCGTTGCGGATATGCGGCAATACCTGCTTGACCTCAAGGCGCAGGGCAAGACCATTCTCATTGCCTCGCATTCCACAGAAGATATCTCCGTACTGTGCGATACCGTTTGCGAGATGGACAAGGGCGTGCTGACAAAGCTGTCCGGATTTTGAAGCAAAATGAATTTGAGTTTCCTTGCCGATTCATTCTTTCGGCGGGGGAATTCTTTTGCAGTGGGAAATTGGGGAGGCATCGCAGCCGGACAGAAGGCAGCGCCGGAGGAAACAATCCGTTTCGACAAGCCTGTTCGGCTCATCAAAACAGAGCGTTCCG
>CAMNJD010000238.1 GCA_946540705.1 uncultured Ruminococcus sp.
AAGATCCATTTGAACTCGATCTCGCCTTCAACGTAGCCGGAATCCTGCGAGCCCACAAGTACGTGTTCACCGTTGATATCCACAAGCCTGTGACAGTACCCTTGTAAAACTCCTGACCGTCAAGCCAGAATGTACAGTCACAGCCCTTTTCCAGATCGATCCCTCCGCTCTTGAAAAACGGCTCTATATAGAAATATATATGATAGGATTTGTCATCACGTAGATTCATGAGCTGTACGTATTTAGTGTAGATCTAGCCGTAGTTCATATTCTCGACGTGGAAGAAATATTCGCCGGTGGAGCTGCTTACGACGTTGCCTGTATCGTCCATTGCTGTCAGTTTCTCCGGAAGTCCCTTTACCGCTCCTTCGGGCAGAGTGACCTCCGCAAAAGCTGTCACATCATGACATGAAATAAGGAGGAGGCTTGCCGTCAGAGCAGTTAGTATCCGTTTGATGCTCATTCGCCAGCCTCCCCCTTTTTATGTTTAATTTTCAAATGTTAGTTTTGATGTCAGTTCCATGCAATGTCAGCAATTTCATCTGCTGTCTGTGCTGTTGCATAAGCACATACACCACCAGTCGGAGCTGTTGCAAATGTTCCGCCTGACTCAACTGGTGTTGTTTTTTCCTGACCGTTTTCATCAATAGTAACCTGAACAGAGTCAAGGAATACATTGAGGTCGAAGTCAAATGCAATAAATGCGTGCTGTGTTGTATCCTTTGAAAGTGTTACAGAATCAACAAGCTTTGCAGATGAATCGCCAGCCTCAACATCGTCATTGTAATAGAATGTTGTAGTCATTCCGTCAGTAGTCTTTGCTGTCCATGTCTGACCGACTGTACCGATATTTGCAAGAGCAACATCGATCTTGATATCGTCAGATGGATCATCTGTACCTCCGTTATATGTTGCAGTAAGCTTTGCAGGATCAGTTCCGGAAGCTGCTGTATAAGCCCATGTTAATCCGCCGTTTTCTATGACTTTTTCCTTAGCGGTATAGAATTTCATATATTCTGTCGGAGCAACAGAAACAACTTCATTTGATGGTAATACAGAAGAAGGTGTAACTGCATTATCGGGAACAGTATAATCTGAACGATCAGAACCGCCTGTTGCGCTTCCGTCAGTATAAAGTGCGAGATAGTGATCAGCATTCGCATCTGAAATCAGTGCTCCACTCTTCGGTACATAATAGTAACCGCTGTACTCATAATCATCGGCAGTATTAGCACCATTATTATTACCTAATTGTAAATCAACATTTCTTCTGAACAGATATACGCCCTCTGTCTGAGGATAGAACTGTGAAGTATCCATGCTGATACCCTTGGTACCATTATCAATATAAGCAACTGTCTTTCCATCCCCAGCGGTAACGGTTGCGCCCTTTGTTGCAACTATATCGCCCTTTTTGAGGTCGATTACTTTTTTAGTAGCGTCTGCAGCAGTTGAATCATACGCTTCAATTGTAGTAGCCTGCTCTAATACATAGTAGTAATTAGCGCTGTCAGGGCAGGAAGCAAGATATCCGCCAGCCTGCATTGACTGAACTTCGTTGAATGTAGCAGGCTGATTATTGGCTTCATCATTTGATGTACCATTTAAATCCGGATTTTTTCTCTGAAGAGTGCTTAACTCTTTGTAATAATTACCGTTTGCATCATAATAAGTAAATCCGAGATTCTTATACTGTTCATCAGTTGTAGCTGTCAGAGGTGTAGATGTTCCAGTTAGAATTGCTACAGAATCATTCTGTGATGTTCTGTTGAATATGCTCATCTCACCCTCGAGCCACATTCTTACAAAAGCATCAACGTTACCTGTATTTACAGCAGAAACGTCCTTGTTGATAGTCTGACCCGGAATCCAGTCCTCAGGTGGCTGGAAATCTTCGGCAATGCTTACATCATAAGCAGCGCTTGCGCTCAGACGGTTAGTAACCTCGTCCTTAGAGCTGAACCATGCAAATGTTGCATTGCGAGTACCGGAGGTAATGATGTCGGGAAGATATGCAGCATTGAAGATATATTCGTTGATCAGCGTATCACCTGCGAAGTATTCCACTCTGGGTGATTCCACTCCAAAGAAAAAACGTGCGCCGTCGATAGCGTTATCATCAAATGCCGGGAACTTCTGCTGTACCGCTGCTTTCAGCTTTTCATAAGCGGTGACATTCTTCATTTCATCGATTGGAAAGTACACATGAAACCGAGGGCGTGCAGGCAGACCGTTCTTCACCTTCATATGGTTGCGGCTATACACAACATAGAACGGTACATCTGGAAATGCTGCTCTGACATCCTCTGGTGATTTCCATTCGCTCTCCGGAACATCGCCTTCCAGCGGATTGGTATTCGTATTATCGCAGTCCATCGGCAGGCAGTTTGATGAAAGGAAGGTTTTCTTGGAACGATACGCCCTGATGTTCTTACCCCTGTTATTCCTGCCGTCTGCAAAACGGGCACACACATGGTCATAGGCGACAGCTTTAGCGAGGTCGGCTTCTGTGGCGACAGGCACCTCAAACGGATAGCTTGTGTTGGTTTTCTGACCGCTGACTGAACTTATATATACAGTCATTGGCGATGAGGTTGTTTTTATCATTTGACATCTTCTCCTTTACAGTTGTGTTGACGGGTGAACGACTTAACAATCATTAGCATCACGCTCCTTTTGAACTATTGTTATAGCGGCTTGTTGGACGCTTTGTTTCATGAGATACTAGGAATTGTAAGGTGGTAAGAAAAAACTGCAACAAAAAAGCACCTATACGAAAGCAATGAACTTTCATATAGATGCGTATAAAGTATCTTCCCTCATATACTGTCATGGGAGAGCGTTGGCGTTGCTGCATTGCCTATATATGCTGAGACTTTTGGCGCTTTCGTTGCATCATTCGCATCCTTTGAAGCATCATAAATCGCATACTTGCCGCTGTCATTTGTTGATGCTGTGATATACAGCAAATCATTGATCGGTATCGGAGTAAAACCTGCACATGTTTGCGTATTGTTCGGATAGAATGTGTATGAAACCGGATTCGTTGTGCTATAGAGTGTTAGCTTGTTTCCGGACATCGCATTGCCAACTGTTGAATATTGCTCCCCCAATTAAACCTTGCCGGAATTAAGACGCATATTTTGTATTTGGAGCATGAAAGAATGAACTGATTCTAGAAGGACTCAGCTGTAATGATTTCAGATGTGAACGCACATTATGTTCTAATTCTTCTTTTGAACGCGCAGATGCTTGTAACAGTAGAATTGTATGTGATGCCAACATGATCAATGATGTTGTCGCCGCCCATAATTTTGTTGATAATGCCGCCATATGCTAAGCAACCACTATCATACTGGAATTGTGCTTTGTCAGACTGCGTACCAATTGCTATCGTTTCCTTGACAAAGTCTAAGTTTTTGATCACACAGCCGTTACTATTGTATACAAACGGAACACCATTCGTCAAAGTAATAGTCGGGTAATCCGGAGTTGACTCTGTTCCGTTGTTTTTTCCAACGATAACGCCGCGAAATGCATAGTCACCAGTCGTACCTGCTCCCAATCCAGGAAAATCATTTGCAAGAATAAGATCATCGTCAATCAAGAAATATGCACCTGCCAGATACTTACGAACTGCTTCTCGTGTGAACTTTGTATTGCCGTTCACAAACTGTTGTGTATTTTCTGAATTAAGCTGGAATGCTTTGTGTTCCGGCGTATCACCTGTAGCGGGGTTACACCAATGCAGATTGTCTGAAATGCTGGATGGCAAATTAATCTGGAATGTTGTGTCCGAGAAAGATGAAGTTTTAATCAAATCAGCCGCCGTATAAAGTTGCTTTGGCGTTTTAATAACATAAGGGGCATTATAAGTACCGCAACCATCTGTCAGGTTTACAACTGGGATATTAACACGAAGTTCGTGAATATTATCGCTGTTGCTGTTACCGATGTTGGCAACATAAGGGATGCATTTTGAAGCAAAATTGCCATATGCGGATGCTGCATTATTATTAGTAGGATGAGTATACTTATCGCTACCAAAATAATTGCGTTGCTCACTAACATTGTCGCTGTCTCTGTTATCAGTAGTATTGTCAATTTCAGCACCATAGGTGACATGATGCTGATTATTTGTCCAGCCTTCATCCCAGCGATAATTATACACGCCCTTGGAATCTGTACCACTGTAAATATAGTGTTGCAACAAAGTCGCATTACTGAAAATAGACTTTGTAGAACCATATATAGTATTAAAATCCTGTCCTGAAAAGTCATTTGCGGTTTTTCTGGCATCTAATGTAACACCTGAAAACTCAATGTTCATGTTGCTGTCAGAAGCATCATCCGCACCCACTTTACCAATCAAACTGGATGCTGCATAGCCACTGAAAGATGTATATCCAGAAGTTGAAACATTTTTTATTTTCAGGTCTGCATTCTTTCCAACAGAGTTAAACAGTAATGGCGCATAGCTACCGGCAGCAATTGCATTGTCACCTGTGTAAATATAAGCACCATTGAAAGTAATTCCAGTATCGGAAAATTGACTTGTTACAGATGCATCAACGCCAAGCTTACCACTAATAATAAAACCTGAACCACCATTGTACTTACCCACATTGCCAGACAGTGTAACACTACCAAGTGTCAGCGAATTTGCAGGAGCGTTTCGGAATAATCCGCAATGCATCATATAGTGCTGGCTAGATGTACTTACCGTACTACGTGGATTATTGTCCGTGTTTCCTGTTCCGCTTTCACCCGTCTCGATCTCCTTGTTGTAGAATGTCAGCGAGAAGTTCCTGTTGCTGAACGGGAAAGAATTTGCATAGTCAATCGTATAATACGAAAGGCCGGTCATGTCTAAAGTTGTTCCGGACGGAGTAAAGCTCGTTCCGAAGTAGTTATAACCTGCAATACTTGAATGTGCATACTGCTGTACACTCCAGAGCAACAGCTTTTCAGCATCTGAAGGGCTTCCACTACGAATTGTATCCAAGTTGTAGTAGTAGCGTGTATTACCGTTCATCGTTACCGTGTTTTTACCATATGTAGTTTTATTTTGATAGGTATTGCACGCAGAGCCACTCATGATAACACCTGTGCCGCTGCCATCCGTATTGATAGAGACAATCGCATTACCGTTATCCATAATGTCAACTGACTCACTTGGATTCACGCTATAAGCAACAATCTCATCAAACACTGATGGGCTATGACATATAACATCATTCTGCTGCTTTTTCAATATTGATTTCTTTTTCGCTATTAAACAAAACGGCATCTGCTTCGCACAGCGCTAATCTGTGAGGAGCAGATGCGTAAAAGGAAAGGGAAAAAAGGCTGCGGATAGTATAGTTCTGTCCGCAGCTTAATGATTTCTGTTATGGTTGTGGGGAGTTCCAGCCTCTGTCTGCACCAGCATTCCCCGTGCTCTGAATTGCATCCGCAAGAACGTCCAGGCGGAATAGATAGTCTTCCGTCAATGCATAAGCATTTTCATTCAGCTGCACGCTTTGCAGCAGCTGTGCTGTCAGTTTGGTTTCATCCAGCGGTCCGGTATAGTAGAAGCAATGGTCCGCGGGCTGATAACTCCAGCCGTTCGCCTGCCAGTTTGAATCCAGATTCAGTGTAATCGTCATTTCGTCGTCTGTGTAAGTCAATGCATTGTTGGATGCATTCCAGACCGGATTTGTGAAGTTGAATACACCGCCGCAAATGATATCCTGATCTGCGCTGTCAACCCACATCGGAACAAGGCAGACGCGGAGAACTTCTCCCGGATTCTTACGGGTATCCTTGATTTTCACACGCTTTTCAGTGGAATAGGTCTCATCGTCCCAGTGAAACTCTTTTTCCAATTCCGGGTCTTCACCTGTATTCAGGATTCCGCTTCCTTCTTCATGCAGAAGAATATCCACATTGCCCGGCATAAAGCTGTTTGTCCGTTCACTGCTGTAATAAGCAATTGCGAAAGCAATCAGAGGAGCGATGAACATGGCTGCAATGATGCTGCTTATGATGATTGTACGTTTCTTGTCTTTTTTCATTCAACACCCCTCCTGACGTTTGATTATTTGGAAATTGTGTTTTCTGCATATGCCTGTGAACTGAGGTAAGCATATTCAGTTTCTGTGTTGGTAAAGCTTGCGGTGGTCAGAGAATCATCGTTTTTAGAATCCGCATCAGTAATCCTGAATGCGACATAAGGTCCGGCAGCATTTTTCGAATTTGTACCCTGTGCAATAATATTGCCGGCAGTTGTTCCGAAGCAGCCGTTTGAGCCTTCCCAGAAATCATAATCCGTCGATGACCAGCCTTTGATTTCCGTCACGCGGTAAATACCCTTCTGTTTGACATGTACAGTCCTGACACCGCGTTCGATTGCCGTCGGGAACGAATAGGTTTCGCTGTCAGCGTAATGAATTTCCACACGGCCGGATGAATAGCTGTGATCTGCAAAGTTGTTCAGAATTCCGGGGTGAAGGTGATCATTGCATAATTCTTCGCAGTTCAGTGTAACATAGAATGTCTCCAGCGGTGAATTCATCGCCGTGTCCTCATCCGTGAATCGCTCAACCATGAATACAAACTTCTGTTCGGAGTCGGCTGTGCTGCCGTGAACATTCTTATCAAGAAATGCAAACTTTTCGATGTTGAAATAGAAATCATTGATTCCCTTCACATTCGGGATTGTGATAACAAATGCTTCCTCTGCCGCAGAAGCCGGGTTGGCGTTCGGATCAGATACCGGACTGCCCTTCAGCGTACAGCCGCACTGCGATGCATTTAAAATTGTAACATATCCAAGATTGCTGATTGAAAACTCAACAGGTACATCCAAAAGAAGGTAAGGTTCAGAAACACTGAGTTCCGCAAGAAAGTAGATACCGGGCAAAAGCTCATTTGTGATCTGCGGAATCACGCCGTCCGCACCGGACACAAGTGATTCATAGCCCGCCATCGGGAAATAGTCTTTGATGATTTCGCCTTTTTGGTTTTTAACGCCTTTATAAAGTGCGAATGTCGCACCCTTCATCACTTCCTGGGTTTCTCCGTCGATTTTCACAGCCTTCAGACCAAAGGGTCTGTTATGAACATCAATAACCGCCTGATAAACGCCGGTCGGATCAGCCGTTGACGGATCTACCCAGTAATTCCCGTTGTCTCCGCCGCTGCTGTCCAGGCCGTTTTCATCTTTGGTTATGACTACATTCAGGCCGCCGCTGCCGTCTGAATGAACAGTAAACTGAATCAGCTCTTCGGGCAGGCCGACATAACCGTTCGGTGCAGCTGTCTGCGTCAGCGTATAAGTTCCTGTTTTTTTCGCGCCGTAAAGAACCATCACTTCGCCCAGCTCGTCTGAGGTATAATGATTCTTTCCGACAACGACCGGTGCATTATTCTCATTTTCCTGCCATGTCAGCTGGAATGTACCGCCGGGAAGCGGGGTATCGTTTCCCCAGTCAAACAGGCGGATGGCAATGCCGTCGTTCCGGACATTTCTGATTGTATCCTTTCGGGCATTCTGATCATTACTATGTCCCTCCGGCTCGCCCGGATAATACTCCACGGTATATTGATTTCCCGATTGATCCGTCCATTCTGTAAGCGGTACAACATTCTGAGTCTCTGCCAGCGTAACATAACCGTTGGTTTCATCCACCGTCAGTGGAGAGCCATCCGGCGTGATCTTGACCTCACGAACCTCGTAATAATAATCTGATTCTTCATCAGTCGGATTCGTATGTCCCAAAGTCGTGCCGTTTTCGAGTTCGTCAAAGAAATAGCGCTGAGAGGATACAGTAAGCGTATCGCTGATTTTGCCGATTTTTCTGACAGTATCCCGCTGTAATTCACCGTTTACATAAACCGCTACATAGACCGGATCATGCTCGGATGTATAATCGGCGTCCGACCACTCCTTTGTAACTTCAATGCCCCAGCCTTTCTGGTTTGTAACACGCAGATGCGGCGAGTAATCCTTTATTACAGTTCCGGCATTCTGCTTTGTGCCGCTTTCAACCTCGTAGGTCGGATTGCTGGGTTCATCGCCTGAACTGTCATGCATACATTCATAGCCAGCGAGCTTATAAACCTGATAGCCGATCGGGTTATCGCTTTCACGCTCCTCGACCATGAATTTCGTTCCGTTCAGCAGACCGGGCACCTTGACCTTGTATTTGGCAGGGATGTTAGAAATCTGGCCGTTCGGAGAGGTTTCATTTGCATAAAATAGCTTTTCTTCTTCCGACAGTTCCTCAAAAGCATCATTATAATACTGTTCAGTCGGCTGAAAGCCCCCGGACTGGGTGTTCCATACACATAATCTGTTGTACTCATCCACAACATAATAGGTATGCATATTGGTAAGTGTCAGGGGTTTATCCTGCTTGCTTCCGTCCTCCAGCCAAAGCCGGAAATTAAAGGTGCTGCTGTCATCCTGAATCTCATTGCGGTCTTTATCGACCAGTTTCTTTTCAATGGTCAGTGTCTTGGATGCGTCCGGGCTGACTACATTCGTCAGCTGCATGGTCGGTCTGTGTTCAACAGTATCAGCAGAAGTCGTAAAGTCTTTTGTCTTTTTAGTTGCACTTGGATTTCCCGACACAGTTTCGCCGTTGCAGATTAACGTATCATAAACCTCGGAATTCAGACCGCATTCCGTGATCCTGTAACTGATCGTGTCATCAGGGAACTTTACGGACACTTCTTTTCCGGGCGTTATGAAAAATACATTTTCATATGTTTCCGAATCCACCGTATAAGTTGGCTGGAAGTCATCAACCGGCTTGAACGGATTGAGATAGTTGATCTCAAAATCCGGATCGGACGGTGTAAGCTTGTTCCAAGTTGTCGTATTTCCTGTTTGAACCAGAACCTCTATCTGATACGGATATTTCATCAGGCTGTAGTCGATATCGCCTGCGCCCTGGACCTGTTTGTTCAGAACAACACTGCCCGGCTTGATATAGCTGAGGTTAAAGCGCATGTGCAGGTTTGCAGCGCCGGCGCCTCTTTCCATGTAAAAGATTTTCATTTTGTGAGGCGAATAATCCCTGAACACATAGACTGTCTTGGTTGTATTGCCAACCTGAATGGTTTTTGGCTGGAACAGACTGTTGATATACGCATCTGTTTCTTCCCGCGAATGCTGAATTGCCTTATAATCATTGAATTCTGTGAGCAGTGTCTGATCTGCGTTGATGTCATCCATTGTCAGATCAGGGTTATTATTTGTTTCCTGTAAATATGCGAGCGCTTCGCTATCGGTATGCTTCTGCTGGCTGTAGTTTTCTCTGAATATCTGCTCCAGAGTTGTCTTGACTCCGTTGGAACCGTTTGTCTCAACCTCACCCGTCCGGAAATTCACAGTACCTTTCATTGCAGAGTGAATACCGCCGAGATCAATCACAAGCTGATCGTCGACATAAAGCCAGAAATCATCATCACCGGTGAACTCAAAGATGATATCATGTCCCCATGCATCCGTTCCGTCCTTAGTCTGAACGAAGCCTGCTTGAAGCTCCATGCCGTAATAGTATTCCGGATCCTCAATATTATACAGTTTTTCATACTTCCGGGGATCGCTCTCATCAAGTTCATTGCCGATTGCATCATACAGATTATACGGGTTTCTGGGATTCTCCAAATCCGCAATAAACTCTCCCGTTCCAATGTTGTCAAACGGCAGGAACTGACCGTGCTGTAATGTCGGTTTGTCGGAAGCATTTGAGGTCGCAAGTTCCTTAAAAACAGTAAAATCGGTAGAATAAGATCCGTCCTGCTGTTTCAGCGTTGCAAAATTCTGGCAGCTGTCAAATTCAAAGTAACCGGATTCGTCATAAATGCTTTGTAAAAACAAATGATTGACGGTTGTCGGATTATTGAACAAATCTGATAATGACCGATTAGTATTTACTGCTGTCGGGTAGCCGTTTGATTCCAGATTTGTCGATAAAAGATTTTTCACAGCCGTATATGCAGTTCCTGCTGACCAAATCTCGTTGTCACCGAGGAGCTGATCCTGAAAATTATGATTTGTTGGAGAGTTATTTTTCTTATTGGCAAAATCCTGCATTTTGATGGTTATGCCATACATATTATTATCAATTGTCGGAACCGGTATCAGCTCTCCCGTACTGGGGTCTGAGTGATAGGGATTCATCACTGCAAAATAGAAATCTGATTTTTCATCTCTTGCGTCTTTTTTCAGGACTGATTTGACCGTGTCGTGTTCAAGATCCGCTTCCAGTGCATAATAGGAATAGGCATCTTTATCCCATGCAATAACCTTACCGGAGTATTCATCCTTGTTCCGCGCGTTCAGATTGATACCAACAGTTTTGGGAGATATGCCGGATCCGTCCGGCCTCGGTGCAAGAACCTCGCCGGAATAGG
>CAMNJD010000239.1 GCA_946540705.1 uncultured Ruminococcus sp.
TCGACCCGCGAGCTTTTTGAAAAAAGCTCGACCAAAAACTTTGGTTGACATCGCCGGAAGCGTATGAAATAATCCCCGGTCGGCCACTCCTTCAAAGAGCGGCATGGCAAAACATTTTTAAGAAAGCTGAGGATGCGGCAAAAAGCACCCGGAGGCGGTTTTCACCGGATCCGGGTGCGGTCATCATGTAAATGCCGGGAATGAAAATACCATGAAATCTGCTTCACCAATGTTGACCAGACCGGTATAGGAACCGTTGTCCGTTCTGAGCGCCCAGAGATACGCCTGTCCGGTCTTGCCGTTGTCGTTGAAGATCACTTCCTTTTTGCGCGTGAGCGTGTGGTCATAGGCATAGATCACGCCGGTTTCATAATCCTGAAGAAGAATCATGTCCTCAAAGGCATAGAACTGTGCATCAATATTTCCGTATTTCGGGAAATCACAGAGGATTTCCTTCTCTTGTGTGGTGAGGTCGAGGCTGACCCATTTGTCCTCGCTGCTGCGATACCAGAGCTTTCCGTTGAGTAAGGTCCACTGCTCTGAGTTCAGGTCGGGAACATCCACATACGTGCGCTCGCCGGATGCGGCAGCAATGCGCATTATCTGTGTATGATCGCCGCCGTAATAGGGTGCCCAGAGTGCGCTGTCATCATCAAACGCAGGCCGGCAGAGTCCCCAGTTGATGTTGTCATCGCCGCATTTGCCGAGCGGTGCGTGCTGATCGGACAGATAGATCACGCGCCCGTCAGACAGACGGTACAGCAGAGCGATGTCCTGATACGGATTGCCGTTTCCTTCCTCATCGCGGCGCTCGCCCTCTCCCCGGATGAACAGCGTTCTGCCGCTGTCCAGCTCGGTGACGTCAGAATAAATGAAGCGATTGAAGACGCCGCCGTTTTCGCTCTGTGTGATGCGCAGCAGCTCTGTCTCTGTGCCGTCTGCATGGATGCGGCTCAGCGAGAAGTCTCCGGTCTGCTGATATTCGGACTCGGTTCTGACCGCATAGCGGTCGATCTGATACTGCGGACAGTCCGGCGTATCATGCCGACAGCCTTCTTTTTCGCAGATCGGCCTCATCATTTCCGCGCCGCTGCTGATTTTGAGGCGGCTTTTTGTGCTCATATCATAGATATAGTCATCATCATACAGGAAGCCGTTGGGAATGTTCGAGAAAGCCGCATCAAAGCTGCGGAGCTTTCCGTGACCGCCGAGGTCATTCAGCCCGAGGCCGACGACGCCAGTCTCACCCGGCGCGGTCGTGGTCGATGTGATCTCCGTGATGTCATTCTGAACAGGCGCTGTTGTGCCGGTGACGGCAGGCTGACTGCCCGCTGCGCCGAGCTTCAAGTATTCATAGTAATACTGACCTGTGCCCTCGTCGAAATTTTCCTCAAAGTGCAGCAGATACGCGCCGAAGCCCGATGTCAGCACCAGCTCCTTGCCCTGCGGGTCGAGCCAGTATTCCATCCGGACAATGCCGGAGCCCCATGCGCATGCCCATGTCAGCTTTTCCTGAAGCTTCTGATCAAATTCGTTATAGTCTGCACATTCTGCGGCGAGATCGCGGATATTCTGCATGGTCAGCGTGCCGGTCAGTTCCGGATCAAAGTCCTCATTCCAGCACGCGCCCATCAGCGGCAGCGAATTCACGATCGCATCCGTATCGAGCTTCGTATTTGCGGCATCGCGGATCGGCAGCATCCGGTAATTCTCCACGTTTTCCAGTCCGCCGCTGAAATGCTCAGGCGGGATATAATAGACCGCAAGATCGCCGCTTTCGGGTGTGACAAAGCCCTCTGCTGCGAGCGGTACCGCAGTCGGGGCAACTGTCGGTTCACCGGTCAGCAGGGCGCTTTCGCCGGTCGCATGGTCGATGCGGACGATGCGGAGACTGTCGGCGCCGAACGGCGCGGTCGAGACATACAGTGCGCTGTCCGTGCGGATAAACTCATACTGCATCGTTGTGCGGTAGGTGTAGCTTTCGCCGGGGAACAGATCGGCAGACGGTGCGCGGAACAGCTCTTTTCTGCCGGTGCCGTCGAGCGTCATCTCCGCATAAACGACCGCACTGCCGTCAAAGCTGACCTCATAGAGCTTGTCGCCGCCGATGAAACAGCGGGTATCGCTCTCGCTGCGGAACAGCGTCCTTGTCTCGCCGGTCTGCATATCGTACTGCTCATATGCAAAGCCGCTGCTGCTCGGGCCGTTCAGCGTATAGCAGATCTTGTCACCGGAAACCGTGTAATCTCCGATCGTTTCCGCAGTATTCTGATCCAGCTCTCTGCGGTAGACTGCCTCATAGTTTTCCGGATCGCTGAAGCGGTACAGAAGGATGCTGTCCGCGACATTTGTGATGCCGTGGTCATACCAGCCCGAGCCATCCGGTGCTGCACAGATATCCTGCAAAGAGGAAGCCGTAACGGTTTTCTTCTGCTGTGCATCATAGATCACTGTGTGATACACCGCGCTGCTGTCCAGCGGCACATCATAGGAGATCGCGTAATAATCACCGGAGAGGTGCTGCACTGCCGTAAACCGGAAGATACTCACACTATTTTGAATCAGAAGATAGCCGGGGCAATCCTCTGTCAGCGTGAAGAAATCGGATTTCGCGCCTCTGCTGTCAATGACAGAAAGCGACAGCCCGTCTGCGCTGTAAAGACGCTCGCCGTCTGTCAGCACGCCGCAGTTCTCTGTCATGAATTCGATCTTGTCACCGCCCTCGGTGTACGCGGTCACGTCATACGGATTGCGCTGGAAATAAGTGCGGGAGCGGTCGCAGAGAACGGTCATATCGCCGCTGCCGAGATAGCCTCTGATCTCGCCGTAACCGCCGAGAAAATTCTGTTCGGAATCCTGAAGCAGCTCGGAATTTGCCGGCCGGAGCTCTCTGCCCTTTGCGCCGTAGGCGATCACACCGACGGCGACTGCAATCGCGGCTGCGATCGCGCCGATGCCGAGGGTCATGCGCCGGATGATGCGGCTCCGTCTGCGTTCCGAGCCGTCCCATTTCATCGCTTCATCTATATATTCCCTGCGGATATGCTGCATGGTTTCCATGTAGTCTTTTTCTTTCATAGTAAGCCCTCCTCCTCCAACTGCGCTTTGAGGTCATTGCGTGTGCGCAGCAGTGTCATCTTGACCTTGCTCTGACCGACGCAGCATTTCTCGGCGATCTCCTTGATGCTGAGATTACTCCAGTACCGCAGCACGAACATGACGCGATTTTCTGCGGAAAGGCCGCTCAGAAAGCGGTTGATCGCGTCTGCAAGTGCCATTTTGTCGATCACATGCTCCGGGTTGTCGGGTGCTGCGATGACATTCTCGATCTCCGAGAGTGCCGCCGCGACCTCTCCGCCGCCGCGCTTTTCCGCACGGTTTGCGGCTCTGCGGTTGCAGGCAAGGTTGCGGACAGCGACCGAAAGATAAGCGATCAGGCTCTTTGGCTTTGCCGGGGGGATCGAATCCCACATTTTCAGCAGCGCATCATTGAGGCATTCCTCTGCGTCCTCACGGTTTCCAAGGATGCTGTTTGCGATGCTGCGGCAGAGTCCGCCGTATTTCTGCTGGGTCTGTGCAATGGCCTGCTGGTCGCGGTCGAAGTAGAGTGAAACGATTTCTTCATCGGTAATGCTGTGCATACGGTCATCTCCTTTCGGTGAATCCTGCGTATCATGAGTGGCCCCTCTGCTATTTACGACAGCATCCGGGGCATGTGCGTCACAAAAAGGGCTGAGATATTTTGTTTTCAGCGGGAGGCTGAGGGCTCGGTGTCTGCGCAGCAAACCCGACACAGCACGGCGCGGGAGCCCTCATGACATATCTGCCAGGGAAGCACTGAATAATGTATCGCTGCGCGATGATTGATCATGGAGCTCCGCTCCAAACCTCGCCAAAGG